>NZ_JARAYQ010000268.1:0-10992 GCF_033794505.1 Streptomyces sp. MB09-01
CTCTGGAGGGTGGTGGGGGCGAGGATCCGGCGGGCGCCGATCAGCGCACGGAAGCCCGGTGCGAACCGCTCCACCTGTGCTTCGACGCGCTCGGCCATGGCTTCCTGTTCGCGGGCGTCCCAGCGGCCGGTGATGCGGTCGGGTCCGGCGTCGGAGGTGATGCGTTGCGGGAGGTGGGTGTAGGCCCAGGCCGATTCCGTGCCGGCCGGTGAGCGGCTGGGGTCCGCCGTGGTCATCTGGCCGAACAGGGCGAACGGTTCCTCGGGGACCTGTCCCATGGCGATCTGCGAGGCGAACCTGGTCAGGCCGTCGACGCCGTCGGCCACGTGGACCGTCCCCGCTCCGGCGGCCTGCGGCGCCGTCCACGGCACCGGGCCGGTCAGTGCCCAGTCGACCTTGAAGGTCGCGAAGTCCCACTGGAAGCGTTCCAGGTCCCGCAGGAGGCGGGACGGAAGGTGTTCCTCGCCGACGAGGTCCCGGTACAGGGCCGGTGCTGACGTGTCGGCCAGTACGGCCCGCCGCGCGCTGATGTTCTCCCCGCCCGCGGTCCTCACCCCGACCGCCGTGCCACTGCGCACGACTACGGCCGCCACGCGTTCCCCGCAGCGCAGGACGCCCCCGCGGCGTCGGAGGCGGCTCACGAGGGCCGCGGTCAGGGCGCCGGAGCCGCCGACGGGGACCGGGAAGCCGTGGCTCTGTCCCAGCATCGACATCAGCCAGCCGAATCCGCCGCTGCCGACGGCTTCGGGGGCCAGGTCGGCGTGCAGGGCGTTGCCGGCCAGCAGGAGCCGGCCCCCGTCCCCTGCGAACTCCTCCTCGCCCAGGCGGCGGACCGGCAGGGCCAGGTTCCGGGCCAGCCGCAGTCCCCCTGCGGCGCGGAGTCCGACTGCCAGGCGCAGCCCGGAGCGGACCGGCGGGAAGGGCGTGAACAGGGCCTGCACCAGGTCCGGGCCGACACGGCTCCACACCTCGTACATGTCCCGCCAGGCGTCCGCATCGGCCGCTGCGAACGTCCCCAGCCCGGCTGCGGTCTCCTGCACACGGCGCTCCAGCACCGCGCACCGGCCGTTCTTCAGCGGGTGGGCCAGTACGGCCGGGGCATGGCTCCATCGCAGACCCTCGGCGGCGAGGTCGAGACGCGCAAGGACCGGGGAGGCGGCAGCCAACGGGTAGAAGGCGCTGAAGAGGTCCGACACGTAGTCCGGATGGACACCACGGTCGCTGCGGACCGCCCCGCCGGGATCCTGCTGCGCCTCCAGGACTTCCACGCTCCAGCCGGCGTCGACGAGCAGGTTCGCGGCCACCAGCCCGTTCGGGCCAGCGCCGATCACCACCGCGTCAGGCATGGCGGGCTTCTCCGTGCTCCTGTTCCACGATCCTGGCCAGGCGGGCCAGCATTCCTCGGTGCCGAAGCTGGAGCAGGGCTTCGACGGCGGGGTTGTGCAGGGCGCCGCCGATGCCGCGGAGGGGGTGCTCGTCGCAGACGACGAGGGTCTCCTCGCCCCACGGCCGGAGCTGGAGGAAGATCCTCGCCGTGCCCAGTGCCTTGAACGACGCCTCCAGTTCCAGCTCCCGGCCAGGCTCCCGGTGTCGGACCGTGGTCACCCCTTCGGTCGACCAGGGGCCCAGCCGCACGGTGTAGCGGAGCCGGGAGCCGACCTCCGGCCAGGCCTGGTCGAGCGGCGTGGACTCGGACGGGCCCACCACCCACTCCCCGTACAGGGACGGATCGGCGAGCACCGACCACACCGCCTGCGGGGACCCGTGAATCAGCTGGTTTCGGACGGCCATGAGCGAAGTCCTCCTGCCGGAACGAACGGGGTGCCGGGCTGCGGGCACCGAACAGCGCACCGACGGCATGCACTTGTCCCTCAGCCGGCAGTCGCCCGGCCGACGGCCGGGCGACCCGGACCCGTGGCGATGCCCCTCGTGTGCCCATGCCGAGCCGGCGCTCGTGCCCGGACGCGCCACGCCACCGGACTCCGCCTCTCGGTGCCTTCTTTTCGGCTTTCACGCGGCTTGGCGCCGGTCAGCGGCCCGCGGTCGGCGGCCCGGACGGGTCTGACGGCTCCTCGGCGGTCCGCGCTATCCGCCGCTGCGCTTGCCCGGCGGGTCCTGGGGGTCCACGCCCGTCGAGGCGGAAGCGTCCTTCGTTCCGCTGGGACGCTGCGACCGGCCCCGGCGTCCCAGGTCGTGCATGCCCTGCTCCCCGGAGCCCTTGCCCTGGTCCTCCCCGCGCGTGCCCCTGCTCTTCACCGGTTTGCCGTGGGGGTTTCCGGCCTCTTCCTTGGAAACCGTCCGGCCGGGGCCCTTGTCCGGGGCGTACTCGTCCGGGTGGAAGGAACGGCGGGCGCTCGGGTTGTCCTGCTGACGGGTCTCGTCCACGTCCGGCGACCAGCCGTGCTGCTTCGTGCCCTCGTGGCGACTCGGACCCTTGCCGTGGGCGGGCTGGGACGGCTTCGGCTGCTTGGTCATGGCCTGGCCTGCTGTCTCTCTAGGGATGGGCGCACGGGTACAGGCGCCTCTACCGCTGTCCTGCCATCGTCCCACCGTTCGCCATGGTGGTCGCGTCGGATCCGAATGCTGCGGTGGCACGACAGCCCTCCCGCTGCTTGCCTGGGGGGATCCGCACCCCGATCCGAGGAGTGATCATGAGCGGCGACAGCCAGCGGAGCAAGCAGGTCCAGCAGATGCGCGACAAGGCTCAGGAGCTGGAGCAGGCGGCACAGCACGCCACTGATCCGGCAGAGCGACAGCGGCTGAAGGACAGGGCCCTGCGCATCCGGGAGAAGGCCGAGCAGGAGTACGGCAGGGGCAGCGGAACCATGGACCCCATGTAGACCGGCTCACGGAGCTCGAGGTCCCACGGCGGCGCCGGGCGCGGCACTGGCCGGGAGGCCGCTCTGTCAGCGTCAGGGCCGGCACGTACCCTCCGTGCCGGTCCAGCCTTCGCCGGACGCGCCGAGGCCGGCCGACGTCAGTTCCCCCGCAGTACCTCACGCCTACCTCGCGGTCGGCCGCCCGTCGCTGCGGGAGACGCCTCCTCGGCCGCCCGCCGCTCCTGTCGCCCGATGACCGGCCGGGCAGCCCCCCGCTGGCCTAGGATGCCGTTGAGGGCTTCGGGACAGCGCGACCGGAGGGCAGATGGCGGAACAGGGCCGGGAATCCGGAGTGGAACCGGGCAGCGCACGGCGGCGGGCCTTGAGGCTGGCCGGTCTGTCGGCGGCTTCCGATGCCGGGATGGACCGGTTCGCCCGGCTGGTTTCACGACTGCTCCGCGTGCCCGTGGCCTTCGTTTCGCTGGTCGAGGAGGACCGGCAGGTTCTGCCCGGACTGTTCGGTCTGCCGGAGCCCTGGGCGGGGAGCCGGACGCTGCCGCTGTCGCATTCCCTCTGCCGGTACGTGGTGGCCACCGGGCAGCCCTTGGTCGTGCCCGACGCCCGCGCCGACGACCGGCTCCGGACCCACCCCGCCGGCGGGGACCTCGGGGTCGTCGCGTATGCCGGAACGCCGCTGACCGACGCCGACGGGCTGGTCCTGGGCTCCCTGTGCGCCATCGACCACGAGCCGCGGAGCTGGGGTGACGGCGAGCTGACCGACCTGGAGGATCTGGCCGCGGCCTGCTCCGCCGAGCTGTGCCTGCGCATCCTTTCGGCGCAGAGCCGGTCCGTACAGAAGGTGCTGGAGACCGCGCGCTCCGCCGCCGAGCGCGCCCGGGGCGACGCACAGCGCCTGGAGCAGGAGGCCCAGGCCGGCATGGACCATGCCGAGCTGCTGCTGAGGGCGTCGGAGGAGCTGGCCCAGACGTCCGGGCTGGAAGACGTCCGACGACGGCTGCGGGACCTTTTCGTCGGCGCCGGGAAGCCCTCGTACGTCGGCCTCCTGGTCGCCGACAAGGACGAACTCCACCGGGTTGCCGACCCTGACACCGAGCACTCGGTGGAACGGGAGGTCCTCACCCTGCCCGTGAGCGCGGCGTTCCCGAGCACCCGGGCCATGCGGGAGCGGCGGGCGGTTTTCGTGCCCGACCGTGAGGCGCTCGTCGCCGATTACAGCCCCGAGGCGGTCGGCTTCTTCGACCGCATGGGCTTCACCACCGTGCTGTGCCTGCCTCTCTGGGGCAGCCGCGCCCTGCTGGGCGTACTCGCGGTCTGCTGGGCCAAGCGGCACGAGGTGGGCGTCGCCGAGCGGGCCACGCTCACCGCCGCCTCCGGTTACATCGCGCAGGCGGTGGAGCGCGCCCTCTACCTCGATGAACGCATCTCCGTGGCCCGGCAGCTCCAGGAAGCCATGCTCACCGATCTACCGCTCGCCGACCACGTCGAGATCAGCGCCCTGTACCAGCCGGCTGCGGACGGCGAAATGATCGGCGGGGACTGGTACGACGCCTACCGCCTGCCGTCCGCCACGCCCGGCGGTGAGCCCGGAGCACTCATGGTCACGGTGGGCGACATCACCGGCCACGACATGCACGCCGCCACGATCATGGGGCAGATCCGCAGCATGCTGCGGCAGGCCACGCTCGACCACCCCCCGTACAGCCCTGCCACTGCGCTGACCGCCCTCGACGCGGCGTGCTCGGTCCTGCCGATAGACGCCAGCGGCACGCTGGTCCACGCCCGCCTCGACCTCGCCGAGGGCGGTCCCGGCTGCACGCTGACCTGGTCCAACGCAGGCCACCCGCCGCCGCTGCTGCGTACTCCCGACGGCCGGGTGACCACCCTGGTGGAACACGACATCCTCCTTCACCGGGGCCTCGGGCCGTAC
Source organism: Streptomyces sp. MB09-01 (assembly GCF_033794505.1). NCBI lineage: Bacteria > Bacillati > Actinomycetota > Actinomycetes > Kitasatosporales > Streptomycetaceae > Streptomyces > Streptomyces sp. MB09-01. Next base: position 4,768 of record NZ_JARAYQ010000268.1, read on the forward strand.
CACCGCACGGAGGCCCGGCGCGAGGTTCCCGCGGGCTCGACGCTGTTGTTCTACACCGACGGGCTCATCGAACGCAGCGGCCACGACATCGATGCCTCCATTGCACAGCTCGTCGCCCTGCTCGCCCGCCACGGTGACCGTCCGCTGTCCGAGCTGATCCACCGGATCAGCAACAGGCCGGCGGACCCGGCCCCCGGAGACGACGTCGTCGTGCTGGCGCTGCGCGTGCCCTGACAGCGCTGCCACAGCGCTCTTCCGCCGCACTCGTCCTCGGCCTGGTCGGAATGTCTTGGCCGGAATGTTCGGCAATACCGGCACCGCACCGCGCCTCGTTGCTCACACGCGGGGCCCCTGGTCGCCGGCGTCTCCGTCCGGCGTCTGCCAGGAGTCCTCGCGCTGCTGCGCCACCGGATTCTGCTCGGCCGGCCGGGCAGGGGCCCGGCGCCGCGCGCTGCGTCGGCTGCCGTACCAGAACGCCCCGAGCAAAAGGACGACCACCACGACGCCGGCGAACATGAGAAAAAGCGCTCCTTGGCCTTCGGCTGCAAGAATTTCGGTAGGAATCATGACTGGCGCCTACCCGCATTCGCCGGGCCTATCAGTCATGTGCCTGGAATGCCACGACAGAAGGGGCGCCGGCCACCGGGGCACCACGCACCGGACCTCCGACGGCCACGGCGCGGCGCCCCTGTCCCGCTGGTGCAGCGGTGCCGGTCCGCGCGGGAAGGGGGCGCCATCGCGGTGGGTCAGCCCGGCCAGGCGCCCGTCACGCGACGGGTCGCCACGGCACCCGAGCGGTCGACCGCGGCCTTGACCACGGCGAAGATCGCGCCCTGGATGGCGGCGGCGATCAGGATCTGCTTCCAGGAGCGGTCCTCGTCCGTGGCACTGGGAGTGTCGCCGTCACCTTCGACGATCTTCCAGACCTGCTTGAACGCGGCCCCCGCGATCAGGCCGCTGACGGTGCCGAGGGCCAGCCCCACCGGCCTGTACGCGACCTTGGACGCTTTCATCGGCTTCGACGGCTGCGCCGCACCATCAGGAGGACCACCAGAGCCACGCCGGCCACGAGCAGCGGCGTGCGGTTGGCGCGTGCCACGCTCGCGGCCCGGCCCGCCCTGTCCCGAACCTGCTCGGGCGTCGTGTCGTTCACCAGCTGCGCCGCATGGTGGGCCTTCGCACGGATCTGGCCGGCGACCACTGCGGCCTTCTCGGCGGCCTGTTCCTTGACGGCGGCCGTCTTCTCCTTCGCCTGTGCCTTGATGTCGGCCTTGCCCGCCAGTGCCTCGATGGTCTGTCCGAGTTCGTCTCGGGTGCGCTCGACCTGCTCGCGCAGCTCGTCGGGCGTGGGCGTGCCGATATCGGTTCGGGGCTCGTTGGTCATCGGTGCACCTTCTCCTTGATCTCGGCCAGGTCGGCCTTGACGCTGTCCATGGTCTGCTCCGGGACGGGGGCGCCGGCCTCGGCGATCTGCTTCTTCCCTGCCATGGCGGTCACCGCGGCGACCAGCGCCAGCACTGCCGTCACGATCAGGGCCGCCGCCCACAGCGGGAGTATCAACGCGAGGGCTGCGATGCAGGTTGCGGTCAGGGCTTGGGCTGCCAGCATTCCGATCAGGCCCGCCGCGCCGAAAAGGCCGCCGCCCTTCCCGAAGCGCTTCCCCTTCTGCGCCATTTCGGCCCGAGCCAGGTGCATTTCCTCGCGGACCAGTTCCGAGATCTGCTGGGAAGCGCGCGAGACCAGCACGCTCACGGATTCCTCGGAGCTGTGGGTGTGCCGCTCTATCGTGCTCATGCGGAGTCTCCCCTTCACGATGCTCACGCTGTTGTCGTGGCGCGCCTACCCGGTAAACGAACGAGCACCCACCCCGCGAGCAGATGCTTCCGCGCACGCAGCGGCGTCAGAGCAGCCCGCCGGGACGCGCCGCCGTCGCTCCTGCCGGCCGTGAGCGTCCGCATGCGGCCACTTCATGCGGCCACTTCATGCGGTCACTTCTCCATGCGGCGGCGGTCCTGGTCGCTCCAGGCGCGGGTTTCGCGGGGCCGGACATAGGGCTCCTCGTCCTCGGGCAGCCCTCCGGCGATCGCCCGCTGGCGAGCCAGTTCCGCGTCGAACTCGAGCCCGAGGAGGATCGCGAGGTTGGTGATCCACAGCCAGACCAGGAAGACGATCACACCGGCGACCGTGCCGTACGTCTTGTTGTAGGAGGCGAAGTTCGCGACGTAGAAGGCGAAGCCGGCCGAGGCGGCCATCCAGATCCCCAGGGCCAGGAAGCTGCCCGGTGTCACCCACCTGAATCCGCGGCCCGCGGCGTTCGGCGCCGCCCAGTACAGGAGCGCGATCATGATGGTGACGAGGAGCACCAGGACCGGCCATTTCGCGATCGCCCACACCGTCAGGGCGGTGTCGCCGATGCCCAGGGCGGTGCCCGCGCGCCGCGCCAGGCCGCCGGTGAAGACGACGATCAACGCCCCGGCGCAGGCGAGGACCATCAGCGTGACGGTGAGCGCCAGGCGCAGCGGCAGCACCTTCCACACCGGCCGTCCCTCGGGCATGTCGTAGACGGCGTTCGCGGAGCGGATGAAGGCGGCCACGTAGCCGGAGGCCGACCACAGCGCCACGACGAGTCCGACCACCGCCATGAGCGAGCCGATGCCGCTGCGGCCCTGCAGCTGCTCGACCGCGTCTCTGATCACGTCCCGCGCGGAGCCGGGCGTCAGCTGCTGCAGGTCGTCCAACAGCCGCGCGGTCGTCGACTCCCCGGCCAGGCCCAGCAGGGACACGAGGACCAGGAGGGCGGGGAAGAGCGCCAGCACCCCGTAGTAGGTCAAGGCTGCGGCGCGATCGGCCAGCTCGTCGTTCCGGAACTCCTTCACCGTGCCGCGCAGGACTGCTTTCCAGGAGCGTGCGGACAGGTCCGAAGGCTGGTCCGGAGCCCGCTCCTCGACCAGCTCGCCCGGGCCCGCGACGGCCTCACGCCGGGTTTCGGCGCGCTCACGGTCGCTGCCCTGGCCTCGGTCCGGTGGCAATGTCATACCCGGCGGGTATCCACCTCAGCGCCACTCATGCCTGGACTACGATCCGAGCCTGCCGGCGTAGTTCGATCCCGGTCTGCTACCGGACCCGTCGAGTGCTTGCGACTCCTTCGTTCGGCCCGGGCGGGGTGCGGGGGGGGGCGACCAGTTCCAGTACGAGTTCCACGATGAGATCGGGGCGTCCCACGAACGGGGAATGGCCCGTCTGCCACTCGCGCACGTCGGTGCAGCGCGAGGCCATCCTCCGCTGGAGGCCCGGGTCGATGGCCCGGTCCAGTGCACAGACGACGTAGGTTGAGGGAGTGTGCTTCCAGCTGTGGCGCTCCGGGACTCCTCGTCCGCAGCCGGGGGCTTGCGCACGGAGGAGGCCAACCGCCCGCGCGGCGAGGGGTTCGGGGCAGTCGCCGTAGAGGGCGTCGATGGCCCGGTCGGGGTGCAGACGGGTCGAGCCGTCGGGCTCAGGGACTATTGCGTCCTGGAGCTGTGGGGACGCACCGCCCATACCAGCCGCGCTCTCGCCGACGTCCAGCACGAAGGCCGCCAGATAGACCAGGTGTCCCGCTCCGTGCACCCCTGTGATCACTGACCCTCCGTAGGAGTGACCGAGCACGACCGGGGGCTCCGGCAGTACCTCGATGGCGGCCTGGACGGCAGCTGTGTCAGCGGACAATGAGCCCCGGTGGAGTTCAGGAACGACAACCTCGGTTCCCGCGGTCCGCAATCGCTTCGCCAGCACGGCGAAGTGCTCGGGACGGTGATACAAGCCGTGAACGAGCACCACAGCGGCCAACTCGCCCGCCTCCTCAGATCGACACCAGGCCCGTGAGCCTAGCCCCGAAGCACGGCCCCGCCATTACCTTGATCCATTTCCGATGCACGGCCTAGAGCCAGCCGTTGCGGCGGAAGGCGCGATACAGGCAGCCCGACGCCGTCGCCATGAGGCCGACGGCGAGTGGGTAGCCGAAACTCCAGCCGAGCTCCGGCATGTGCTCGAAGTTCATTCCGTACACACCGGCGACCATGGTGGGGACCGCGAAGATCGCGGCCCAGGCGGAGATGCGCCGCATGTCGTCGTTCTGCCAGGTGCCGACTCGGGCCTGCTGCGCGTCGAGAACCGAGTTGAGCAGTTCGTCGAGCGTCCGCACTTCGGTGTCGGTGCGGTGCAGGTGGTCGGCCACGTCGCGGAAGTAGGGCAGCACCTTCGCCGGACGCTCTTCCTCGGCCAGGCCGCTCAGCAGGCCGGGCAGCACGGGCACCAGCGGCTGTACGGCGTCCCGGAACTCGCGTACCTCTCGTTTCAGGGAGTAGATCTCCTCGGTGTGGTCGACGCGGGAGGACGAGAAGACGCGGTCCTCGAGCCGGTCGAGCGCGGCGCGCACCGTCTCGGCGGCCTCGCCGTAGGCGTCGACGACGACGTCCAGGACGGCGTGCAGAACCGACAGCGGGCCGAAGCGCAGCATGGACGGGTCGGCCTCCAGCCGGCGGGCCGCCTCGGCTGTCGGTTCCACCTCGCCATGACGAACGGTGAGTACGAAGCGGGGCCCGACGAAGAGCATCAACTCGCCCGTCTCCACCGCCGCTTCCTCCTCGACGTACCAAAGGGTCTTCAGCGCGACGGCCAGTACGTCGCCGAAGCGCTCACGCTTCGGCCGCTGGCGCGCCTGAACGGCGTCCTCCACTGCCAGACGGTGCAAGCCCAGTTGCTCGGCCAGCTGCACGAGCTCTCCCTCGGCCGGGTCGACCAGACGCACCCAGCCGAATTCGCCGTCGCCCAGCCCGCGCAACCGCTTCAGCACCAGTCGACAGGCCTCGTCATCAAGGCCGCACTCCACCGTCTCCGACCGGCCCGACCGCTCCTCGTACACCACGCATTCCATACGCCGCGCATGCTTCGGAACCCCGATTTCATGCGCGCCGGCGGGCCGCTCGCGTCGGCTCGCATCGCGGTCATGCCACGTGCGGACGGCCTTCCGCAGCTTCCGCACCTGCGCGGACTGAGCCAAGGGGGATGAATCGCCTCGCTTGCGACATCAAAGAGGGGCGTGCGGGTAGCCGGACACCATGGACTCCAACGATCACACCCCGCTCCGCGCCGTCGCGCTCGTCTGCACGCTGTCCCCCTCCCCCGCTCCGTCGAGTTCCCAGTTGCTGGCCGAGCAGACCATGGCCGCCCTCGCCGAGCACGGCGTGACCGGAAAGACCATCCGGATCGCCGACCACGACGTGAGGCCCGGTGTGCAGACGGACATGGGCGACGGCGACGCCTGGCCGGAGATCCGCGACACCATTCTGGGCTGCGACATCCTGATCCTCTCCACGCCCATCTGGCTCGGCCACCCGTCGAGCATCGCCCAGCGGGTCATGGAGCGTCTGAACGCGGACATCTCCGAGAGCGACGACGAGGGCCGCATGCTCCCCTACGGCAAGGTCGCCGCGGTGTGTGTCGTCGGCAACGAGGACGGCGCGCACAAGGTCAGCGCCGACCTCTTCCAGGGCCTCAACGACGTCGGCTTCTCCCTCGCCCCGAACGCGGTCACCTACTGGGTCGGCGAAGCCATGCAGGGCACCGACTACCAGGACCTCGACAAGACCCCCGAGAAGACGGCCGGCACGACGGCCACGCTCGCCGCGAACACCGCCCACCTCGCCCGCCGCCTCAAGGCCGCGCCGTACCCGGCGACCTGACCTGCGGCTTCGCTCCTGCGCCCACAGCGCGAGAGCGGGAGGTCAACGGCCCTCGTCGAGGCGCCGCTCTCGCCTGTCCACCACATCGGCGACCCCGAGGAGAACGATCATGCCGAAGCGACCGTCATCAACCGGCACCGCCAAGAACGGGCTGCCGGGCACGCCCGGGCCGGAGTCTCCGCCTCTGATCGAGCCGACGGAGCCCACGCAACCGCTTCCTCCGAAGGCGGACCAGGAAGGGCCGGAGACCGTGAGTCCTACCGGGCAGGCCACCGGGGCGGAGCAGGCGCGCGTGGCGCAGAGCGGCACGTACCTCACGACCGCCCAGGGGGCCCGGCTCTACGACACCGATCACTCGTTGAAGGCGGGAGCGCGCGGGCCGGTTCTTCTCCAGGATCACCATCTACGCGAGAAGATCATGCACTTCGACCATGAGCGGATTCCCGAGCGGGTGGTCCATGCGCGTGGCGCCGCCGCTCACGGTGTCTTCCAGAGCTACGGCACG
>NZ_JARAYQ010000269.1:0-10835 GCF_033794505.1 Streptomyces sp. MB09-01
CCCACCCCCCATCCCCTCCAACCTCTCGTATGACGGAAACGGAGAACCCCATGTTCACGTGCACCTGGCAGCGTCCGCTCATCCTGGCGGCGGCCTCTCTGGCCCTCGTCACCGGCACGGCCTGCGCCGCGCAAGCGTCGGAGTTCAAGGCCCCGGCGGGCACCAGCTCCTCGGTCGTGGCCGAGCAGCCCACGCACTGCGCCCTGGGTGGCCGTGGCGGCGAAGGTGGCAAGGGCGGGGCGGGCGGCAGGGGCGGCAAGCCCGGCGAGCCGGGTGAGCCCGGCAAGCCCGGCGGAGTCGGTTGCTTCCGGTTCGACGACCTGCCCGACAAGTCCAAGTCCGACCTGTCGATGGTCGACAAGGTCCACATCGTGATGATCCTGCTGGTCGACGACTCGGACGAGATGAAGGAAAAGATCGCCAAGAAGTACGACATGTCGGAGGAGCAGCTCGACGACCTGAAGGAGGCCTACATCGAGGGCAACTGGTTCGCCCTGATGGCAGACGGCTTCTCCTCCTCCACCTGAGGCATCTGGGGCAAGTGAGGAACGAGGGCGGGGAGGCGGGGACGGAAGACGGCTCAAGGACGAGTCCCCCTCGGGGCGCTCCGGCCCGATGCGGCCGGGGCGCCCCGAGTGTTTGCGCCGGAGGGATCGTCCACGGCGCGGACTTCGACAAACCGAACCGCGTAGCGGAAATCAATTTCTAGGCAAAGGGAGAATCTCATGCGCGTGCGATCTTGGAAGTTCCGTCTCGGTCTGCTCGTCTCTTCGACCCTGATCGGTGCCGGTGCCATGGCACCGGTCGCCACGGCGGCGCCGGCCCTGCCGAGCCACACGGTCGAGGCGCCCGCCGGACAGCAGCAGGTCCCCGCTCCCGGCGGCGGTGACAACCAGACGGGCGGGAACCGCTTCGGCCGCAACGGAGCGATCGGCAAGTACGGCGACCAGCTCCTCGGCAAGGTCAAGCTCGACAAGGACAGCGTCCGCGTCGGTGACAAGGTCTGCGCGGGCAAGTGCAACGGCTCGGTCAACGGCACCGAGGGCGGCAACGGCGGCATCTGCGCCGGACTGTGCAACGGCAGCGCCAACGGCGGCACCGGCGCGACGGGCCGGCCGGGCGGCGGCACCGGCGGGACGGGCGGCAACGGCGGGGTCTGCGCCGGGGTGTGCCACGGCAGTGTCAACGGCGGCGACGGCGGCACCGGCGGGGCGGCGTCCCCCGGCGGCGACGGTGGTGAGGGCGGCCTCGGCGGCGACGGCGGCATCTGCGTCGGCGTCGGCTGCGGGACCAGCGGGTTCGGCGGCCGCGGCGGCAACGGCGGCATGGGCTGACCCCCGCCCCGGCGCCACGCCACGGGTCCCCGGCACACCACGTGCCGGGGACCCGTTCCGTCTCGAAGGGGCAGTCGTATGGATCACTGGATAGACTTCAGGTATGGAAGAGCGGCCCGGCGCGTGACTTCGCGCCCGAGCCGACACCGTCGCGCCGAGCGCGACCCGTTCAGCCATGTCGTCCCTCGGGCGACGCTCCATCGAGACGGGGTCGGCATGATCGGCACCTTCGCCCACGGGCATCGCGTCGGCGCCGCGCCGTCGCCCGGCCGGCCGGGTGAGGCGGGCGTCTGATGGCCTCGGCACCCGACCTGAGCGTGTACACGGGCCGGCCCTCCGGCCTGATCGGCAAGCAGATCGCGAGCTACCGGGTGGAGCGCCTGATCGGCCGCGGCGGCATGGCCGTCGTCTACTCCGCGAAGGACCTGCGCCTGGACCGTACGGTCGCGCTCAAGCTGATCGCCCCCGAGCGCGCCCGCGACGACACCTTCCGGCGCCGCTTCACGCACGAATCGCGGGTGGCTGCGAAGATCGACCACCCGCACATCGTGCCGATCTTCGAAGCCGGTGAGACCGACGGCGTCCTCTACATCGCCATGCGGTACGTCTCCGGGCTCGACCTGCGGGCGCTGCTGGACCGGGACGGCCCGCTGCCCGTCGCGACGGCCCTGCGCATCGCCTCCCAGGTGGCGTCCGCCCTCGACGCGGCACACGAGCACGACCTGGTGCACCGGGACGTCAAGCCCGGCAACATCCTGGTCGCCGCGGGCACCGACAGCGACCACCCCGAGCACATCTACCTCACGGACTTCGGACTGACGAAGAAGTCGCTGTCGCTGAGCGGGTTCACCACGGCGGGGGAGTTCGTGGGCACCCTCGACTACATGGCACCGGAACAGATCACCGGGCGGCCGGTCGACGGCAGGTGCGACCTCTACAGCCTCGCCTGTGTCGTCTACGAAACCCTTGCCGGCGGGCCCCCCTTCGTGCGCGACGAGGACGTGGCGCTGCTGTGGGCGCACCAGTACGACCAGCCGGCTCCGTTGTCGGAGAGGCGGCCCGGGATCGCGCCCGCCGCCGACGAGGTCATGGCCAAGGCCCTGGCGAAGGTGCCGGAGGACCGCTACGACTCCTGCCTGGAATTCGTGGGAGCGCTGCGCGCCGCCACCGGAAACGGCATCAGGCGCGAGGACGGTGCGACGTCCCGGGTGGACCCCCAGGAGCCGCCGCCGGAGCCTCCGATCTGGGCCAGGCCCGTCTTCCACGCCCCGACCGGCGGACTGTAGGGCACCGCGGTCCGCACGGCGGCCAGGGTACTGCGATCCGCATGCCGGCCGGGTGTGAGGGAGCCGGGTCCTCAGAACCCGGCGAGCGACTGCTCGGCCCAGATGGTCTTGCCGAGCGCGGAGTGCCGGGTGCCCCAGCGCTCGGCGAGCTGGGCGACCAGCAGCAGCCCCCGCCCTCCCTCGTCGAAGGTCCGGGCACGTCGCATGTGCGGGGCGGTGCTGCTCGCGTCCGAGACCTCGCAGAGCAGGGTGCTGTCGTCGTGGATCAGCCGCAGCTCGATGGGCGGCGCGCCGTAGCGGATCGCATTGGTCACCAGTTCGCTGACCACGAGCTCGGTCACGAACGCGGCCTCGTCGAGCCCCCAGGCCGTCAGCTGCTCGGTGGTGTACCGGCGGGCCTGGGCGACGACGGACGGGTCGGAGGGAAGCTCCCAGACGACGACCTTGTCGGCGTGCAGGGCCCGGGTCCGCGCGATGAGCAGGGCGACGTCGTCGTCGGGACGGTGGGTCAGCAGAGCCGCCAGGACGCGGTCGCAGACCGTGTCCAGACTGGAGGCCGGGCGTACGAGGGCCGCGAACATGCTGTCCAGGGACTCGTCGATGTCCCGCTCGCGGGGTTGCAGCAGGCCGTCGGTGTACAGGGCGAGGAGGCTGCCCTCGGGAATCTCGGTCTCGATGGTCTCGAAGGGCAGGCCCCCCAGGCCCAGCGGCGGTCCGGCCGGGACGTCGAGGAGGTAGACGGAGCCCTCCGGGCTGACCACGGCGGGCGGGGGGTGGCCGGCCCGGGCGACGGTGCAGCGGCGGGTGACCGGGTCGTAGACCACGTACAGGCAGGTGGTGCCGATGCCGCCGGCGGCCTCCCCGGCGGCTCCCTGGTCGCCCTCGTCGGCGGACAGGTGGATGATCAGGTCGTCGAGGTGGGTGAGCAGCTCGTCGGGCGGCAGGTCCACGTCGGCCAGCGTGCGCACCGCGGTGCGCAGCCGGCCCATGGTGGCGGAGGCACGGATGCCGTGGCCCACGACGTCGCCCACCACGAGGGCCACCCGCGCGCCGGACAGCGGGATCACGTCGAACCAGTCACCGCCCACGCCGGCATCGGTACCGGCGGGCAGGTAGCGGGAGGCGATCTCGAGCGCCGGGTGATCGGGCAGCGAATGCGGGAGCAGGCTGCGCTGCAGCGTCATGGTGGTGGTGTGCTCGCGGCTGGTCCGGCGCGCGTTGTGGATGCTGACGGCCGCCCTGGACGTGAGCTCCTCGGCCAGCCACAGGTCCTCCGGGTGGAAGGCATCCTGACGCTGGTGACGGGTGAAGACGGCCAGGCCGAGCGTGGTACCTCCGGCACGCAGCGGCACCATCATCAGCGAGTGGGTCCCGGAGTGGCTGATCCAGGCGGCCCCGGGGTCCTGGGCCACCCATCGGGCGACGGCCGGGTCCGAGGTCGCGTACACGGCGCCGCGGCCCGCGGCCAGGCACTCCACGGGAGGTGACAGCGCCGGATAGACGGCTGTCCCGCCGACCGGGACCTGGGACTCCAGGCTTCCTTCGAGCAGCGAGCGCACAGCGGTGTGGGACACGGTGACCGGCCCCGCTGACGGCCGGGAGGAGCGCTCGTCGGCGCGCGGGGGAGGCTCCAGCAGGTCGACGACCGCGAAGTCGGCGATCCGGGGTACGGCGGCGTCGGCGAGCTCCTCCGCGGTGCGGGCGCTGTCCGTGCTGGTGCCGATGTCGGCGGTGTCGACGTCCGACAGGAGCAGTTGCGGCCGCTCACCGTCGCTCGCGGTCTTCTCGTGCGCGGCCAGGCACACGGCCCGCACCCGGCCGTCCGCGTCCCGTAGCGGGGCCAGCGAGGCGGCCAGGCCGTGATCCGCCCGCGCACCCGTGGGGCGGACGAAGGCGTCGACGTGCTGGGTCTCCCCCGTCTCCACCGCCAGGCGCATCCTGCGCTCGGTCTCGTCGCTCACGGGATCCGGCGCGATCTCGGGCAGCCGCAGCCCGCGCATCTCGGTCTCCGTGAGGGACAGCGTGCGCTCCATGCCGGCGTTCGCCCGCACCAGCCGCAGGTCCCCGTCGAAGACCGCCAGGAAACAGGGGGACTGGGCGAACGTCCACTCCCTCAGTGAGTCGCCCCAGGGCGTACGGGGCTCGCCCGCCACGGCGGACACCACGAACCACTTGGTGTTCCCGCCGGTGGACGTCCAGCGGTGCGCGAGCAGTCTCAGTTCCATCCGCCGGCCGTCCCGGTGCCGCAGTGCCACGGTGCCGCTCCACCGGTCCTGCCCGGACGGGATCCGCCCCGCGCTCTCGTCGACGTCCTCGTCGTCCTGGGCACCGTCGGCGAGCAGGCGGGCGGCGGGCTGTCCCACGATCTCGGCGGGCGCGTAGCCGAGCAGCCGGTGGGCGTCCTCGCTCCACTCGGTCACGATGCCCTGCTCGCTGAGGGTGGCCGTGGCCGTGTAGGTCGATCCGCCGGAGGTGTTCGTCTCCTCCGGCCGCTCACCAGGAGAGGTGGGAAGTTGCTCCATCGCCGCTCATCTCGCCCTCGCTAGTTCCCTCGCCGTGCTTCCACGGCAACCTGCACGGCCAGGGGCTCCACTGACAAGCATCATCCGGCAGGGCAAGGAGCACCAACGCAGTGCTGCCACGGGGGTGCGCTCAGCCCGCCGGACCCGGGAAGTGCGCGAGGACGAGGGCGAGGACCGCGCCCCCCGCCCGCCACACCGTCGCGCGGCGCCGTCCGGCGAGGACGGGCGGCCGGAGGCCGAGGATCTCGACGAGGCGCGGGGCGGCGCCGAAGATGCTGCTCCGGTCGGCCTTGACCGCGGCTTCCTTGAGCGCCCAGGCGCCGGCCAGGGCGTCGGGCCGCCCCGTACCGATGAGGGAGAGCTCCCCGGGGGAGAAGACGCGGTCCGCGACCCGGCGTACCGCGGCGGCCGAGACGGTCTCGCACAGGTCCACTCCGACCGCTTCCGGTGCGAGGGCCGCGGCGACGCGGCGGGCGGTGTGGCTGATGGAGACGTGCACGTCCGCCACCGGGCTGCCGCCGACGAGGACGTACGGGCTGCCGTCGTCCCGGGGGAGGACCTCCACCTCGTGCGCCGGCACGGAGAGGGCCTCCCCGGCCAGGCGCTTGGCGAGCAGACGGCCGGCCCTCCACTCGGCCTGCCGCCGGGCCGGCAGCCCGTGGACCACCCGCTGCTCGGCCGGCGACAGGAACGGGGCCTGCTGGAGGTCGGTGAACCGGGCCACGACGAGGCGGGCTCCGCCCCACCGGTGGATGCGGCCCGGCGCGATCGGCTGGAAGGCGGTGCCCACGGCGGTGGTGTACATGGCCGCGGGGTCAGGCCGCGCGGGCCGGGGCCGGGGCCGTGGCCGTGGCCAGGTGCCGCAGCTCGCGCTCCAGGGCGCTCACCGCATGACGGATCTGTTCGGGCGTGTGCTCGCAGGTGAGGAAGAAGCGCAGCCGGGCCAGTTCCTCCGGCACGGCCGGATAGAGGATGGGGTTGACGCTGATTCCCTGCTGGAAGAGGGCCTCCGCGAGTCGCAGGGTCTTCAGCGAGTCCCCGACGATGCACGGGACGATCGGCGTGTCGTGGCTGTCCCCGGTGTCGATGCCCGCATCGCGGGCGAGGCGGACGAACAACGCGGCGTTCTCCGCCAGCCGGCCCACGCGCTGCGGCTCGGCGCGCAGCAGGCGCAGGGCGGCCAGGGAGGCGGCGGTGTCCGCCGGGGTCATGCCGGCGCTGAAGACGAAGCCGGGAACGGTGTAGCGCAGGTACTCGACGACCGAGCGCTTTCCGGCGACGTAGCCGCCACAACCGGCCAGGGCCTTGGACAGCGTGCCCGACCACAGTTCGACGGCCGAGCGGTCGATGTCGAAGTACTCGCCTATGCCGCGTCCCGTCGCACCGATCGTCCCGATGCTGTGCGCCTCGTCGATCATCAGCAGCGCGCCGTGCCGGCGCTTGACCTCGACGAGGGCGGGCAGGTCGGCGATGTCGCCGTCCATGCTGTAGACGCCCTCGATGACGACGAGGACCCGCCGGTACTGGTGGCGGACCTGCGTGAGGATGGCGTCCAGGGCGGCCGCGTCGTTGTGGGGGAAGGGCCGCCGGGTCGCGCCGGAGAGCTTGCATCCCTGCAGGATGCTGTCGTGGGCGAGGGAATCGTGGATGACGAGGTCGCCGGGCCCGACGAGGTGACCGATCACGGTGACGTTGGTGGCGTGCCCGTTGGCCAGGGTCACCGCGGCCTCGCACGAGAGCCGGCCGGCGAGTTCCGCCTCGAGCTCCAGGTGGAGGGGACGGCTGCCGGACAGCAGCCGGCTGGCGGACACCGACGTGCCGCAGCGCTCGATCGCGTCCCGGGCCGCCTCGTTGACCTGGGGGTGCGTGGCCATGCCCAGGTAGTTGTAGCTGGAGAAGGAGAGGAGTTCCCGGCCGTCGACGACGGTCGTGTCCGTCATGCCGCGCTCGTGGACGAGGAAGTACGGATTGGGGACCCCCACCCCGTCGAGCGCGGCGATCCGCTCGCCGTGGGCGGTCACCTCCGGGAAGCACTCGATCCGCGTGTGCTCCTCGGGCAGCGGGGCGGTGGGCAGGTCGGCCGGCGGCGTCGGCGGGTCCTCCTCGCCGTGGCCGGCCCGCTGTACGGGGAAGGCCGCGGGTACGGCGCCCGGTGCGGCCTCGGGCGCGGCCTCGGCAGCTGCGTGCGGCACGGCGGCCGACCCAGCGTCCGCGCCGCAGGCGTTCGCGATCATCGCGGCGATCCTGCCGACGGTCGGCCGCTCGGCGGCGCTCTCGTCGCCCGTCCACTGCGGCCACTGCCGGGTGAGGGCGGTGAAGAGGTCGGTCAGCATCAGCGAGTCGAAGCCGAGCTCGTCGATCAGCAGGTGGTCGACGCGCAGGTGACTCACCGGGAACGCGCTGATCCGGGCCACGTGCGCGAGCACGCCCGCGGTGATCTCGTGGATCTCCCCGGCCGTCGACGCCTCCTCGTCGGCCGGCGCGCGAGGAGCGGGCGGGTCGGCAGGGGCTGCGGGCACCGGCGCGGCTTCCACGGGTTCGGTGATCTCCGCGGCCGGGTTCCGCGCGGGAAGGGCCTCGGTGAGGGCCATCAGCGCCACCTGCTGCCTGACCAGCAGGAGCAGTTCACCCATCGGGTCACTCGTCGGGTCGTTCGCAGCGGGCCCCGTCGGGGCGTCCAGCGGGGCGTCGGTCGGGGCGTGCATCGAGGTCTCCTCGGGCGATACGGGCTCGGGTGATACCGGCTCGGGTGATACCGGCTCGGGTGATACCGGCTCGGGCGGGACGGCGGTGGCGCGTGCGTCCCTCTTCTTGGCGGGGCGCCCGCCGGGAACCCAGTAGGACTGGGTGTCGAGCTTCGCCACCGGCAGGTCCAGCAGGCGGCGGTCCTCGTCGGGGACCAGGGCCCGCGGGTCGACCGGGACGCCGAGGACCGCGAGCCGGGCGAGGGCCCGGACGAAGCCGCGCCCGCCGTCCGGCGCCACCTCACCGGCGGCCACGACGTGCACGTCGCCGTGGCCGGTGAGGTTGCGGCGGACCGAGGCGAGGAGCGAACTGCCGCCCGTCACCTGGAGGAAGACGCGGGCCCCCTGGTCGTAGGCGGTGCAGACGGCGTCGCCGAAGTGGACCGGAGCCGACGCGTGACGGGCCCACAGCTCGCGCAGCTCGTCGGGATCGGTGCAGACCTCCGCGCTCACCGACGAGACGAACGGCAGGACGGGCCCGGCGATGCGGAGGGCGTCGAGGTCCGCGCGCACGGTCTCCTCGGCGGAGGCCAGCCGCGGCGAGTGGAAGGCGTTGGACACGTCGAGCGCCACCGTGACCACCCCGGCCTCGGCGCAGGCCTGCCGCACCGCGGCGAGCCCGTGCGGCGTACCGCTGACCACGACCTGCCGCGGCTGGTTGAAGCAGGCGAGCCACACGTCGTCGATGCCGGTCATCAGCCTGCGGCAGGTCTCCTTGTCGGTCTGGACGGCGAGCATCCCGCCCCCGAGGCCGGTCTCGGCCTGACGGAGTGCCGCGCCCCGGTGGACCAGGAGCCGGACGGTGTCCTCGTCGGTGAGCGCACCGGCCGCCGCGGCGGCGGCGAACTCCCCGACGCTGTGGCCGAGGGTGAGGTCGGGCGCGATGCCGCAGTGGGCGAGGAGCCGGGTCGCGGCGATCTGCACGGTCCCGAGCAGCGGCTGGCACACATCGGTGCCGGTCAGCCGCTGACCGAGCTCCTCGGGGTCGCCGTGGGCGGCCGAGTCCTCGCCGTACAGCAGGTCGGCGAGGTCGAAGCCGGCGTCCCGGCGGGCCACGGCGCTGAGGACGTTGACGTCCGTGCGGAAGCCCGTGAACCGTTCGTAGAGGTCCTGCATCATGCCCGGCCGCTGGCTGCCCTGACCGGGGAAGAGGAAGGCGATGCGGCGCTCCGCCTCCGGCAGGGGAGCGTCGGCGGCGAAGGCGCCGTCGCCGAGGTCGCCCCGGGCGCCTTCGGCCAGCTGCCCGCGGGCCCGGCGCAGCCGCCGGGTGAACTCCTCCGTGTCGGCCGCCACGATCGCGAGCCGCGTCGTCAGGGGCTCGCGCGCACCCAGGGTGTGGGCCAGCGCCGCGATCGGCACGGGGGCAGCCCCGTCCAGCATGTCCAGTACCTCGTCGATGTGCTGTTCCAGCAGCTCGGGGCTGCCGGCCGAGAGGAGCAGCAGCTGCGGCCGGGGGCCTTCGGCGCGTACCGGGAAGGTGCCGTGGGCGGGGGCGGGCCGTTCCTCGAGCACCACGTGCACGTTCGTGCCGCCGAAACCGAAGGAGCTGACGGCGGCGCGCCGCGGGGCGTCGCCCACGCTCGGCCAGGGCCGTGCGGTGTCGGCGAAGCGCAGGCCCGCGGCGGAGATGCCCAGGTCGGGATGGGGGTCGGTCTCCGGCTGCGGCACGATCGTGCGGTGGTGGACGATCAGGGCCGTCTTGATCAGACCCGCGATGCCCGCCGCGGACAGGGAGTGCCCGATGAGGGCCTTGCCCGAGCCGAGGTAGCACAGTGAGGGGTCGTCGTCGGGATACTCGGTGCGCAGCCGGCGCAGGGCCTCCACCTCGGCACGGTCGCCGGCGGCGGTGCCGGTGCCGTGGGCCTCGATGAAGCTCACGGAGGACGGGGCGGCCCCCGCGTCGTCGTAGGCCCGGCGCATGGCGCGGAGCTGGCCTTCGGCGGTGGGGACCAGCGGTCCGGGGGACGCTCCGTCGTTGGCGGAGCCGATGCCCTTGATCACCGCGTAGACGCGGTCGCCGTCGGCGAGCGCGTCGGCGAGCGGGCGTATGACGACGGCGCCGGCGCCCTCGCCGAGGACGAAGCCGTCGGCCTGCTCGTCGAAGGGACGGCACACCCCGCGGGCGGACAGCGCGCGGAGCCGGGAGAAGCCCACCAGGCTGTCCGGGGTGAGGTTGAGGTACACGCCGCCGACGACGGCGATCCGGCAGGTGCCCTGGCGCAGCTGGGCGACGGCCTGGTCGAGGGCGACCAGCGAGCCGGAGCAGGCGGCGTCGACGGCGAAGCTGGGCCCGCCGAGGTCGAACTGCCGGCTGACGGTGCCGGCCGCCATGTTGAGCAGGCTGCCGGGGAGGGTGAAGGAGTGGATGGTGCCGAGCTCGGCCGCCTGCTCCCTGACGGCGTCGAGGCCGCCGGGGCGGTCTGCCGCCCCTGACCCCTCGGCCAGGGAGATGGCCCGCAGGGGGGCCGCCATCAGGTCCTTGTAGTCGGACACCGAGATTCCGAGGAAGACCCCGGTGTTCTCCCGGTCGAAGTCGCCGCGGCCCATGCCCGCGTCGTCGAGGGCCTCGCGGGCGATGTCGAGCATCAGCCGGTGCTGCGGGTCCATGGTCCGGGCCCGCGCGGGCGGCACCCCGTAGTGCAGGGCGTCGAAGCGGTCCACGTCGTCCAGGAACGCGACCTGGTCGGTGTACGCGGCGTTGGGGGCCGAGCGGTCGCCGGGCCGGTGGAAGGTCTCGTGGTTCCAGCGTTCTGCCGGCACGGCGGAGAACTGGCGTTCCCCGCTCATCAGGAGCTTCCAGTAGGCGCGGATGTCGGGGGCGCCGGGGAAGCGGCAGCCGAGTCCGGTGATGGCGATGTCGGTCATGACGGGTCTTCCTTGTCGTGATCGCCCGGCCGGGGCCGGGCGATCACGACAAGGAAGACCCGTCATGACCGACATCGCCATCAC
>NZ_JARAYQ010000026.1:0-56459 GCF_033794505.1 Streptomyces sp. MB09-01
ACCCGGATGTCATGCCCGTTAGCGCGAGATACTCATGACATCTCCCGGGGCGGGCGCAGCACGGCCCGTCCACGCAAGCCCCGGAAGATGTCATGAGTATCTCGCGCTAACGGGCATGACATCCGGGTGGTGCAGCGCTACGGTCGTGAAGTTGGCTGGAAGTCGCACAGGAGGCCCCGTGAAGGCGGAGAACGAGCAGCGCACGGGTTTGCTCTACGGATTCGGCGCATACGGGATGTGGGGGCTGGTCCCCCTCTTCTGGCCGCTCCTGATGCCTGCGGGGGCCGTCGAGATCCTCGCCCACCGCATGACGTGGTCCCTGGCCGTGGTCGGGCTGGCGCTGGTCGCGGTACGCCGCTGGGGCTGGATCCGGGAGCTGCTGCGCCAGCCGCGCAAGCTCGGCCTGACCGCGCTGGCCGCGTCGGTGATCAGCGTGAACTGGGGTCTGTACATCTGGTCGGTCAACAACGGCCACGTCGTCGAATCGAGCCTCGGCTACTTCATCAACCCGCTGGTCAGCATCGCGATGGGCGTGCTCGTGCTGGGCGAGCGGCTGCGCCGCGTGCAGTGGATGGCGGTCGGCATCAGCTTCGTCGCCGTACTCGTGCTCGCCATCGGCTACGGGCGGCCGCCG
Organism: Streptomyces sp. MB09-01; assembly: GCF_033794505.1. Classification (NCBI taxonomy): domain Bacteria; kingdom Bacillati; phylum Actinomycetota; class Actinomycetes; order Kitasatosporales; family Streptomycetaceae; genus Streptomyces; species Streptomyces sp. MB09-01. Next base: position 635 of record NZ_JARAYQ010000026.1, read on the forward strand.
TGGATCTCGCTGGTCCTGGCCTGCTCCTTCGCGACGTACGGACTGATCAAGAAGAAGCTCAACATGGGCGGGCTGGAATCGCTGGCCGCCGAGACGGCCATGCTGTTCCTGCCGGCCCTGGGCTACCTGCTGTGGCTGGGCTCGCAGGGCGAGTCCACCTTCGCCTCGCAGGGCGCCGGGCACGCGCTCCTGCTGGCCGCGACCGGGCTGGTCACCGCGATCCCGCTGGTGTTCTTCGGGGCGGCCGCCATCCGCGTCCCGCTGTCCACCCTCGGGCTGCTCCAGTACATGGCCCCCGTCTTCCAGTTCGGGCTGGGCGTCCTGTACTTCCACGAGGCCATGCCGCCCGAGCGCTGGGCCGGCTTCTCCCTGGTGTGGGCCGCGCTCGCCCTCCTGACCTGGGACGCGCTGCGCACGGCACGGCGGTCCCGGGCGGCCTTCGCGGTGGCCCCGGCCGTCGCGCCGGCACCGGCCCGCGAGCCGGCGTAACGGCCTTCCGGCAGGCACACACCAGCAAACGCTCCCCACCCACGATCCCCGGTACAGGGCACCCGTACCGGGGATCGTCCGTTTTCCGAACTGCCCTGACCGGATTATGGTCTTGACGGACAGTCATACTCTCGCTGAACATCAGGCTCGCACTGACGCACTAACGCTCACCTGCTCTATCCCGCTCGTTCCGTCATATCCCCGCGGAATCCCGGAGCCCCCACATGAGCCTGTCCGTCTCCCGGCGCCTTGCTGCCGTGACCGCCTTCGCGGTCGCGGGCCTGATCGCCTCCACCGCCCCCGCCGCTCTCGCCGCCCCCACGGCGGTCACCGCGGCGCCCACCCCGCCCGACATCCCGCTGGCCAACGTCAAGGCCCACCTGTCGCAGCTCTCCACGATCGCCGCGAACAACGGCGGCAACCGCGCCCACGGCAGGGCCGGCTACAAGGCCTCGATCGACTACGTGAAGGCCAAGCTCGACGCGGCCGGCTTCACGACCACGCTGCAGACCTTCACCTCCAGCGGCGCCACCGGCTACAACCTGATCGCCGACTGGCCGGGCGGCGACCCCAACTCCGTCCTGATGGCGGGCGCGCACCTCGACTCCGTGACCTCGGGCGCGGGAATCAACGACAACGGCTCGGGCAGTGCGGCCGTCCTGGAGACCGCCCTCGCGGTCTCCAGGGCCGGCCTCCAGCCCACCAAGCACCTGCGCTTCGGCTGGTGGGGCGCGGAGGAGCTGGGCCTGGTCGGCTCGAAGTACTACGTCAACAACCTGCCGACGGCCGAGCGCGCGAAGTTCTCCGGCTACCTGAACTTCGACATGATCGGGTCCCCGAACCCGGGCTACTTCGTCTACGACGACGACCCGACCATCGAGCAGACCTTCAAGAACTACTACGCCGGCCTCGGCGTGCCCACCGAGATCGAGACCGAGGGCGACGGCCGCTCCGACCACGCCTCGTTCAAGAACGTGGGCATCCCGGTCGGCGGCCTGTTCACCGGCGCCAGCAACACGAAGTCCTCGGCCCAGGCACAGAAGTGGGGCGGCACGGCCGGTCAGGCCTTCGACCGCTGCTACCACTCCTCCTGCGACAACACGGCGAACATCAACGACACCGCCCTGGACCGCAATGCCGACGCCATCGCGTACGCGATCTGGAACCTCGGGGCGGGCACTCCGGTCCCGCCGGGCCCGTCCTTCGAGAGCACGACGGACGTGAACATCCCCGACTCCCCCGCTGCCGCGGTCAGCTCGCCGATCACCGTCTCGGGTGTCGCGGGCAACGCCCCGGCCACCACCAAGGTGGACGTGAACATCGTCCACACCTACCGCGGTGACCTGGTGGTCGACCTGGTGGCCCCGGACGGCACGGTCTACAACCTCCACAACCGCAGCGGCGGCAGCGCCGACAACCTCGTGCAGTCGTACACCGTCAACGCCTCCAGCGAGGTGGCGAACGGCGTCTGGAACCTTCGGGTCAAGGACGCGGCCGCGCAGGACGTCGGCTACGTCAACAGCTGGAAGATCACCTTCTAGCCGATCCGGCAGCACGGCGGCACCTGATCCAGAGCTCGAGGGCTCCGGTGCGATCCGACCGGATCGTGCCGGGGCCCGTCCCGGTCCTGGCTGCGCTTCCTGGTGACGCGTCCCGGCTACGCCTCCTCGGCGCCGCCCTGGAGCGAGGCGGGCAGCGGTTCCTGGATGCGGGCGCGCAGTTCCTCGGCGACGGCCGCGATGTCCGCGCGGCCCAGCTTCGCCGCCTCCACGAGATCGCCCAGCTCCTCCGGCGAGGGCAGCTGCCGGGCCCCGGCCACGCGCAGGTACGAGCGGGTCGCGGCGGCCGCGTAGAACTCGTTCATCGGGGATTCCAGGGCCGGGCACACCGCGAGGGTGTGCAGAAACGCGGCGGCCCGCCACGCGGTGTCCGGGGCGGGCTGTTCGGGCACCAGAACGAGGTCGTTCTGGTGGCGGGCGACCGCGGCGGCCACCCCCGAGGGGTCCCACACGGCGGGGTCGGACGGAAGATGGTGGGCCAGAGCGGTCCAGGCCCACTCCATGGTGATCTTCAATGCCCGAACCGCTCCTGGAAGTAGCCCCAGTGGTCGGCGAACTCCTCTATGCCGGACAGGAAGTTCTTCCGGTCCTCGTCGAGTTCGCGTTCGGTGACCTCGGTGATCAGCGCGGTGACCGTCGTCCCCAGGGCCGCCGCACGTGCCTTCAGGCGTTCGTGGAAGTCCTCGTCCAGGCGGATGGTGACGTGTCTCGACATGTCCAACACCGTACAGCGGGTGTGCTGTACGGGCAGCCGGAATGCCGCAAGGGTGGGCAGGGACACAGTCCCGGCCCACCCTTGCGGCACTCTCGTGCGGGGTGACTACTTGTTGGCGTCGGCCGCCTTCACCAGCGCGTCCTTGGTGACCGCGCCGACGTAGACCTTGCCGTCGTCGGTGACCAGGGCGTTGACGAGGCGGGTCGACAGGACCCGGCCCTCACCGAACTTCCCGGTGACCTTGTCCCCGAGGGAGTCGAGGAACTGCTTGGCCTCCTTGGGGGCGTTCTTGTCGTTCTCCAGATCCTTCAGGCCCTTGCCGGCGCCCGAGTCGATCCGCGCGATGGTCGCCCAGCCCTCGCCGAGCACCTTCACGTCGCCCTGGCCGTTCGGACCGCCCAGCAGCCCGTCCAGGCCCGGGAAGGACTCCAGCGCCTTGAAGGACTGGTCCTTGTCCCCCTTGCCCGAGCCGTCCACGCCCTCGGTCACCTTGGCGCCCTTGGGCGCGGTGAAGGCGAAGGTGTCGGCGGCCGGCTTGGCGAAGTCCACCTTGGTGAAGCCGGCGTCCACGATCGGCTTGCCGCCCTGGGCGGAGAGCAGCTGCACGCGCAGCGGCACGCCGTTCTTGGCGTCGACCGCGATCTGGACCGACCCGACCGTGGAGCCGCTCTGCTTGGGCTTGAGCACCAGCTGGTAGGCGTCCCGGCCGGCCACCTGCGCGGTGTCGCCGACGCTGACGTCGGTGGTCGGGCCGGCGGCCTTCAGGAGCTCCTCGGCGATCTTCTGGGGGGAGGCGCCCATCCGGTCGGCCGTCTTGTGGTCCTTGCCGGCGTCCTTGCCCGCCTGCGGGTTCTTCTCGTGGAAGACCTCGTTCGACTTGGAGTCGTAGCCCCAGACGTCGTCGCCGTTGTGGATGAGGCTGTACTCGTCCTTGCCGTCCAGGAACGTGAGCTTCTGGCGGTCCGGGCCGTCTGCCGCGACGCGGAAGGTGTGCGTGCCGCTCGCCAGCTGCGCGACCTTGTCCTCCGGGTTGGCGGAGCCGCCGGCGACCCCACCGCCGCCGAGCAGCCCGGTCGCGATCTTCGGGAGGCCCAGGTCGGTGCTGATCCTGGCCGTTCCCGACAGCTGCTCCACGTCGGAGGCGGCGACCTTCTCGATGAGCTGCTGCGCCGTCACCTTCGGCAGGTCGGGCCCGCCGGCGTTGGCGAAGGCCGGGACCATCGCCACGGTCGCCGCGGCAACACCCGCCACCGCCACCGGTACGGCGTACCGGGCGACCTTGCGAGAAGTCTTCGTGTTCGCTGCCATGTCAGTGCCCTGCCCTCTTGTGTCGACGGCGGCGACCGCCGTGTCGCCGCGCTCACCCGATCTGGTGGGGTTGATGACTCCATCTGACCAAATCACCGGCTCCAGGGCGTCAGCCCCCGGACGCAACTGCGCGTACGACCGTGGGATGACACGGGAAGGGCCCTCCTGCCCGGACCCGTAGGGGTCGCGGGGCGGAAGGGCCCGTTCCGATACGGCGGGTGCCCGAGGGGCTAGCCGGCGCGGTGCACCACGGCGTCGCAGAGCTCTTCGAGCGCCGACTTCGCGAAGCACTCGGGCAGCGGCGCGAGCGTGGCCCGCGCCTCCTCCGCGTACCGGACGGTGTCGCGGCGGGCCTGCTCCAGGGCGGGGTGCGCCCGCAGCCGGGTCAGCACCTCGGCGTGGCGGGCGTCGTCCGTCAGGTCGCCGTCCAGGAGGCGTACGAGTTCCAGGTCCTCGGGGCGCCCGTCCCGCTCGGCCATTTCGCGCAGCCGCAGCACGGGCAGCGTCGGAATGCCCTCGCGCAGGTCGGTGCCGGGGGTCTTGCCGGACTCGTGCGCGTCGGAGGCGATGTCGAGGACGTCGTCGGCGAGCTGGAAGGCGGTGCCGAGCCGCTCGCCGTACTGGGTGAGGATGTCGACGACCGACTCGTCGGCGCCTGCCATGAGCGCGCCGAAGCGGCCGGATACGGCGATCAGCGAGCCGGTCTTGCCGGCGATGACGTCGAGGTAGTGGGCGACGGGGTCGCGGCCGTCGCGCGGACCGGCCGTCTCCAGGATCTGACCCGTCACCAGCCGTTCGAAGGCCTCGGCCTGGATGCGTACGGCCTCGGGCCCGAGGTCGGCCAGTATGTGCGAGGCGCGGGCGAAGAGGAAGTCGCCCGTCAGCACGGCGACCGAGTTGCCCCAGCGGGCGTTGGCGCTCTCGACGCCGCGGCGCACGTCCGCCTCGTCCATGACGTCGTCGTGGTAGAGCGTCGCCAGGTGGGTGAGTTCGACCACCACGGCGGAGGGAACGATTCCGGGCGCGTAGGGATCCCCGAAACGGGAGGCGAGCATCACCAGCAGCGGCCGGAACCGCTTGCCTCCGGCCCGGACCAGGTGCTGTGCGGCCTCGGTGATGAAGGGGACTTCGCTCTTGGTGGCTTCCAGCAGACCCGCCTCGACGGCGGCCAGTCCGGCCTGGACATCGGTCTCAAGAGCCTGGTCCCGCACGCTCAGTCCGAACGGCCCGACGACGGTCACGAGGGGTACTCCTGTCTGCTGACGATCACGCTGACGATCACATGGATTGTCGATGTGTCGCTGCCATCACTCAAGCCAGCGTATCGGGTCTGTTTTCGATCACCGAGAGCGCCTTCCCGGCCACCACCCGCGCACTGCCTGATACACCCCGGTATGTTCTGAAGGAGCCGAAACAATCGGAGCATGCGCTTTGTCCAGAATTGCGACCGCCAGGGACGGGCCCGCGGAACCGGCGGACGACCAGCCGCCGCCCCGCGACGGCCACGCCTTCCTCGGCCACCCGCGGGGCCTCGGCACGCTCTCCGGCCTGGAGGTCTGGGAGCGCTTCTCCTTCCTCGGCATGCAGACGGTCCTCGTCCTCTACTTCTCGGACACGGTGGCCGGGGGCGGCCTGGGGATGAGCCGGGGCACGGCGGCCTCCGAGTCGGTGGCCTACGGAACCATGGTCCACCTCGTCGCCGTCGCCGGCGGATGGCTCGCCGACCGCATCCTCGGTTCGTACCGGGCCGTGCTCGCCACCCTTCTGGCGGCCGCCGGCCGGCTGACGACGGCCCGCTTCGTCGACCTGCTCACCCTCGTCTCGGTGATCGCCCCGGTCGTCCGCTTCGCGGTGATGTTCCGCAGACGGCGGGTGACGGGCCCCCTCGCGCTCGCCAACGGCATCCGGGCCCAGGCCGTCAAGACCTACGGCCAGGTGTCGAACCCCGTGCACGTCGGCCTCAACGGCGCCGTGGCGGTGGCGGCGGGCCTGGCCGTCTTCGCGCCGGCTCCGTGGCTGCGGCGCACGATGCACCCCGTCCACTGAGGTCCATTGAGGTGGTTCACACATGATCATCCGTACCGCGTTCCCGTACGAGACCACCCACGAGGATGTCCGGATCCCGATGGCCGACGGCGTGGAGCTGTACGCGCGCATCTGGCGCCCGGTGACGGACGCGCCGGTTCCGGCGCTGCTGGAGTACCTCCCGTACCGGCTCACCGACTGGACCGCGCCGCGCGACTGGCAGCGCCATCCCTGGTATGCGGGCCACGGCTACGCCTCGGTACGGGTGGACGTGCGCGGCCACGGCTGCAGCGGCGGGCGCCCCGGCGACGAGTACGACGCCCGCGAGCTGGCCGACGGGGTCGCGGCGGTGGAGTGGCTGGCGGCGCAGCCGTGGTGCACGGGGGCGGTGGGGATGTTCGGGATCTCCTGGGGCGGCTGCAATTCCCTCCAGATCGCCGCGCTGGCCCCCGAGGCGCTGAAGGCGGTCGTCACCGTCTGCTCGACGGACGACCGGTACGACAACGACGTGCACTACATGGGCGGCTCGGTGCTGGCCGTGGACATGCACGCGTGGGCGGCGACCATGCTGGCCTTCGCCTCCCGGCCGCCGGACCCGCTGTTCGTCGGCGACGGCTGGCGGCAGCAGTGGCTGGACCGGCTGGAGGCGGTCGAGCCGCTGGTCCACACCTGGCTCTCGCACCAGACCCGCGACGCCTACTGGTGCCACGGCAGCGTCTGCGAGGACTACGCGGCGGTCGGCGCGGCGGTGCTCGCGGTGGGCGGCTGGCACGACCCGTACCGGGACACCGTGCTGCGGCTGGTGGAGCACCTGCCGTCCGGGCGCGTACGGGGCCTGATCGGGCCCTGGTCGCACCAGTACCCGGACCGCGGACTGCCGCCCGGACCGGCGATCGGCTTCCTCCAGGAGACGCTGCGCTGGTGGGACCACTGGCTGAGGGGCACGGACAACGGGGTGATGGACGAGCCGCTGCTGCGCGCCTGGATCAGCGACTCGCACCCGCCGGCGACGGTGTACGAGGAGCTCCCGGGCCGCTGGGTCGGTGAGAAGGCCTGGCCCTCGGCGTCCGTGATCCCCGTCCCGTACGTGTTCCAGGGCGCGCCGGTGGCGGTCGCCTCCCCGCAGCACACCGGAATGGACGCCGGCCGTTTCTTCCCCTTCGGCAACGACGCCGACCTGCCGCCGGACCAGCGGGAGGAGGACGCGAAGTCCGCCTGCTTCGAGTTCCCGGTGGGGGGCGCGGAGCCGGTGGAGATCCTGGGCCGGCCCTCGGTGACCCTGCGGCTGCGGCTCGACGTGCCGTACGGGCAGGTGGTGGCCCGGCTGTGCGACGTCGCCCCGGACGGGACGTCGACGCTGGTCACGCGGGGCGCCCTGAACCTGTCGGCCCGCCAGGGCCGGGACCGGGCCGTGCCGTGGCCGGTGGGCTCGTACGAGGACGTCACCTTCGAGCTGAACGGCATCGGCCACGCCTTCTCGCCCGGCCACCGGATCCGGCTCGCCGTGTCCTCCGCGTACTGGCCGTGGATCTGGCCGCGGGCCGGGTCCGGGGCCGGCTGGACCCTGGACCCGGCGGGCAGCGCGCTGACCCTCCCGGTGCGGGCCGCGTCCACCGCTTCCGCCGCGTCCGTCGTGGACGGGGGGATCGTCTTCGAGCCCCCGGAGCAGGCGCCGCCGCTGGGGGTCGCCTTCCCGGCCACGCTGGACGAACCGCGCCCGGAGCGAGTCGTCGTACGGGACGTCGCGCGCGGGACGTGGCGGCTGGAGGTGGACCCGCGGTACGGGGGCACGCGGGTGTACCCGGACGGCCTGGAGTGCAGCGAGGACGCGGAGGAGGTGTACGAGATCCAGGACGCCGACCCGCTGTCCGCGCGGGCCCGCTCGCAGTGGCGGATCCGGCTCCACCGGCCCGAACTGGGCTGGGACGCGCGGGTGGAGACCCGGTCGGAGATCTCGTGCGACGAGGGCGGCTTCCTGACGTCGAACGAGGTGGTGTGCCGGGAGGGGGGCGAGGTGGTCTTCCACCGCACGTGGGAACGCCGTCTGCCGCGTGCGGCGGGCTGAACCGCCCTGCCGGGCGCCCTGGGGCTCCGCCCGGACCCCGCTCCTCGAACGCCGGAGGGGCTGAGATCGCCCTGCGGGCAACCCAGCCGCGCCCGGCGGCCGGCGCCAGCCACATCCGGCCCCGCCGGCGAGGTCGAAGGATCCGAGGCGCGGGGGTGCGGGGTGGCGGCCCCGGAGAGGGCGGTCAGGCGTACAGGCGCTCCAGGACCACCGCGATGCCGTCGTCCTCGTTGGACAAGGTGATCTCGTCGGCCACCGCCACCAGTTCGTGGTGGGAATTGGCCATGGCCACCCCGTGCGCGGCCCACGCGAACATCGGCACATCGTTCGGCATGTCCCCGAAGGCGATCGTCCCGGCCGCGGACGCCCCCAGCACTTCCGCCGCCCGCGCGAGCCCACTGGCCTTGTCGATGCCCGGCGGCTGGAGTTCCACCGTGTGCTCCCCCGCCATCGTGACGTTCACGAGGTCCCCGACCACCGCCCGCGCCACCCGCGTCAGCTCGTCGTCGTCCAGCTCCGGGTGCTGGAGCAGCACCTTGTTGATCGGGGCGGACCACAGGTCCGACCGCCGCGGCACCGGCACCGTCGGCAGGTGCGGGTGCCACATCCGGTAGCCCGGCCCTATCAGCATCTCCGCGTCCACCCCCTCCTGGTTGACCGCCGCGTAGACCTCGCCGATCTCCGCCTCGATCTTGCCGAGGGCCACCTCGGCCAGTTCCCGGTCCATGGAGACGGAGTGCAGCAGGAGCCCGCGCGCCGCGTCGTACACCTGCGCGCCCTGCGCGCACACCGCAAGCCCCGTGTAGCCAAGTGCGTCGAAGACGTGTCGGACCTGTGGAACGGGACGGCCGGTGACGATGATGTGGCGGGCGCCGGCGACCCGGGCTGCGTCGAGAGCCGCATGGGATCGGGCTGAAACGGTGTCCCCGGCACGCAGCAGAGTCCCGTCCAGGTCAGTGGCGATCAAGGCGAAGGGGAGGGCCGGAAGAGGCGCGGAAGTCACGGCGCCAAGGATACGGACCCCTTTGGACAAGTCCTACAAATAGAGCGCGAATCCGGCCTCCCACGCGCCCCCTCAGCCACGTAACGTGTCAACCAGCCCCCGGGACACCCCCGGACCGCGTCGAAAGCGAGGCAGTACCCCATGCCCCAGCAGAGCCCCCTCGATGTCCCCGAGGGCGACCCGTTCGGGCCGCACAACCTCCCGTACGGCGTCTTCTCGACCCCCGCGGAGGACCGTCGCCGGATCGGCGTGCGGATCGGCGGGCACGTGCTCGACGCGGGGGCGGCCGCCACCGCGCTCGGTTCCCCGTACGCCGGGCTGCTCGGACAGTCCTCCCTCAACCCGCTGCTGGCCGCCGGGCGCACCGCCTGGCGCGACGTGCGCCGCGCGCTGACCGCCTGGGTGACCGACCCCGGCCACCGGGCCACGGTCGAGCCGCACCTGCTGCCGCTCGACGGGGTCACGCTGCACCTGCCGTACGAGGTCGCCGACTACGTCGACTTCTACGCGAGCGAGCACCACGCCACCAACGTCGGGAGGATGTTCCGCCCCGACGGGGACGCGCTGACGCCCAACTGGAAGCACCTGCCCATCGGTTACCACGGCCGCTCCGGCACGATCGTGGTCTCCGGTACCGACGTCGTACGGCCCTCCGGGCAGCGCAAGGCGCCCACCGACCCGGCGCCCGTCTTCGGCCCGTCCGTCAAGCTCGACATCGAGGCGGAGGTCGGCTTCGTCGTCGGCGCTCCCTCCGAGCTGGGCCGCCCGGTGCCGCTGGCCGACTTCGAGGACCACGTCTTCGGGCTGTTCCTGCTGAACGACTGGTCCGCGCGCGACATCCAGGCCTGGGAGTACGTGCCGCTGGGCCCCTTCCTCGGCAAGTCCTTCGCCACCTCCGTCTCCGCGTGGGTCACCCCGCTGGAGGCCCTGGACACGGCCCGCGTCGCCCCGCCGGCCCGGGACTTCCCGCTCTTGCCGTACCTGGACGACGCCGAGCTCGACCGCCCCGGCGGCTTCGACCTGCACATCACCGTCTCCATCAACGGGCAGGAGGTGGCGCAGCCGCCGTTCGCGTCGATGTACTGGACCGCCGCCCAGCAGCTCGCGCACATGACCGTCAACGGCGCCTCCCTGCGCACCGGCGACGTGTACGGCTCCGGCACCGTCAGCGGCCCCGAGACCGGCCAGCGCGGCTCGCTGCTGGAGCTCACCTGGAACGGCCGGGACGCGATCGAGCTCGCCGACGGCAAGCGCACCTTCCTGGAGGACGGGGACACCGTCACCCTCACCGCCTGGGCCCCCGGTCCGGACGGTACGCGCGTCGGCCTCGGCGAGGTCACCGGCCGCATCGTGGGACAGCGCTAGTCCACCCCTCGGTCGGCGGGGTGGCGGATCTTTCCGTCACCCCGCCGAAACCGCAGCTCAGAGCCTTGCGAATGCGCCGTCAGGTGGCGCAACACTGCAGCAACACCACCGCCTCCGGGCCCCCGGTACGTTCCCTGCCATGCCAGCCGAACGCACCGCCACGCACACCGTCCCGGTCGCCGCCGCGCGCCGCCGGCGGCTGCGCGCGGATCAGGCGCGACAGCTCGCCGACCTGCTCCGCCACCAGATACTGGCGGGCGGCTACCCCGGCGGGGTCCTCCCCCTGGAGGGCGCCCTCGCCGCCGACTACGGCGCCGGCCGCAACACCGTCCGCCAGGCCCTCGACCTGCTGCGCGGCGAGCAGTTGGTGGAGCGCCGGCCGGGTGTCGGCACGGTCGTCGTCTGTGAGAAGTACCCGCACGGCCTGGACCGCCTGCAGGGCCTGGCCGAGACCCTGCACGAACACGGCCGGGTGACCAACGAGGTCCGCACGGTCGGGCCCGTGCGCGCCCCCGCCCCCGTCGCCGGGCGCCTCGGCCTGCCCGAGCACGCCGACGTGCTCTACATAGAACGGCTGCGGCGCCTGAACGGACTGCCGCTCTCCCTCGACCTCACCTACGTGCCGATGGACATCGGAGCCGAGCTGCTGGGCTGCGACCTGGAGAACACGGACGTCTTCCGGCTCCTGGAACAACTGACCGGGCAGCCGCTCGGCCACGCCGAGATCACCCTCGAGGCCGTCAACGCCGACGCGCACTCCGCCGCCGTCCTTCAGGCCCCGCGCGGGGCCGCCGTCCTGATGCTGGAACGGCTCACCCACCTGCGCGACGGCCGGCCCGTGGACCTGGAGTTCATCCGCTTCCGCGGCGACCGGATCACCATGAGCGGCCTGCTGCGCCGCTCCGTCTGAGCCACCGCCCCACCCCCTTCCCTGGAGACAGCCATGCCTGTGGTCCCCCAGCGCGGCGACGTGCCCGTGACCATCGACGAGTCCCTGTGCATCGACGGCTGCACCCTCTGCGTCGACATGTGTCCGCTCGACTCGCTCGCGATCCGCGAGGACAACGGCAAGGCCTACATGCACGTGGACGAGTGCTGGTACTGCGGCCCGTGCGCCGCCCGCTGTCCCACCGGCGCGGTCACCGTCAACATGCCCTACCTGCTCCGGTGAAAGGCCCCACCTCCATGCGTACGAAGGCTCTCGCGCCCGCGCTCGTCCTGCTCCTCGCCCCGCTCGCCACGGCCTGCGGCGGCGACGCCTCCGGGGCCTCCGGCTCCGGGACGGTCACCGTGACCGTCGGCTACCAGTCCAAGACCATCAACACCGTCACCGCCGGCACCCTGCTGCGCTCGCTCGGCTACTTCGAGCAGGAACTCGCCGCGCGCGGCGAGCAGGACGGCGTCACGTACAAGGTGGACTGGCAGGACTACGCCACCGGCGCCCCGATCACGGCCCAGATGACTGCCGGGAAGATCGACATCGGCTCGATGGGCGATTTCCCGCTCCTCATCAATGCGGCCCGCGGCAAGGAACTGAAGCAGCCCACCCATCTCGTCTCCGTCACCGGCTACAACCTGCGCGGCGGCCTCAACACGGTGGTCACCGCACCGGATTCGAAGCTGGAGTCCCTCGCCGACCTGCGCGGCAAGAAGGTGTCGACGAGCGTGGGCTCCGCCGCCGACGGAACGCTCGTACGGGCCCTGCAGCGCGCCGGGATCGACCCGGAGAGCGGCATCCAGAAGCTCAACCAGCAGCCCAGCGTGGGAGCTTCGGCCCTCCAGGCGGGCAGTGCCGACGCCCTGTCGCAGTTCGTGGCGTGGCCGGGGCAGCTCGCGTACGAGGGGCGGGCGAAGGCCCTCTACGACGGCGCCGAGCTGAACCTGCCGACCTTCCACGGGGTCACCGTGCGCGAGAAGTTCGCGAAGGAGCGGCCGGGCGTACTGGACGACTTCCTGCGGGCGCAGCGCAAGGCCACCGACCACCTGCGCGCGGAGCCGGTGGCGGCCGCCGAGTCGGTGGCCAAGGAGACCGGCCTGCCGGCGGAGGTGGTGTACCTCTACAACGGCGCGAACGGCATCGCCACCTTCGATCCGGCGCTGCGCCCGGAGCTGATCGACGCACTGAAGCAGGACGTGCCGGTGCTGCAGGCCGGCAAGCTGGTCGGCGACGTGGACGTGGACGCCTTCGTGGATCCCGAGCCCCTGAAGCGGGCGGCGGGCGGCGCGCCGGAGTACCCCAAGGCGTCGGCCCCCAAGTCCGAGCTGTGGGTGAAGGGCCAGACCCGCACGCAGTCCTTCGACTCCCCGCGCGAGCTGCTGAAGGCGGCGCGCGGCGCGGACGTCCGGGCGGCGTACGTGCCGGACGCGGTGACCGGCACGCTGTGGTTCGCGGACAAGGCGGTGTGGGTGGCCGAGGGGACCGAGCTGCGCGCCTTCGTCACGCCGGCGGGCGCGAAGTCGTACGTCGACCAGCACCAGGGATCCGGGGCGCGGATCCTGAGCTTCGCCGAGGCCGGGGCCCTGGCGTCATGACGGGCGGCCGCTGGCTGCTGCGGGCGGCTTCGCTCGGGGCGGCGCTCCTGCTGTGGCAGGGGCTGACCTCGCTCGACGTGAGCCTGTGGCTGCGCTTCGAGCAGTTCCCGACGGTGGGCGAGATCGCGTCGACGTTCGCGGAGCGGGCCGGGACCGGGCCCTACTGGCAGGACCTGGCCTCCAGCCTGCGCCGGATCGTGACGGGCTTCGCGCTCGCCGCCGTCCTGGGCGTGGTCGTGGGCACGGCGGTCGCCCGGTCCCGGATCGCGGCCGATGTGGTCGGCCCGCTGCTGGAGGTCCTGCGTCCGATCCCGGCCATCGCGCTGGTGCCGGTGGCGATCCTGATGTTCCCGTCCAACGAGCAGGGGATCGTCTTCATCACCTGCGCGGCCGCCTTCTTCCCGGTGCTGGTCTCGACGCGGCACGCCGTGCGGGCGCTGGCCCCGGTGTGGGAGGAGGCGGTCCTCACGATGGGCGGCGGGCGGGCGCGGGTGCTGTTCTCCGTGGTCCTGCCGGGGGCCCTGCCGGGCATCTTCGGGGGCCTGTCCGTCGGCATCGGGGTCTCGTGGATCTGCGTGATCTCCGCCGAGATGATCTCCGGCGAGTACGGGGTCGGCTACCGCACCTGGCAGGACTACACGGTGGTCGACTACCCCGGCGTCTTCGTCGGCATGGTCACCATCGGCGCGCTGGGCTGGCTGACCTCCACTGCGGTGGAGCGCGCGGGCCGCCACCTGACGTCCTGGCTCCCCCGCTCCGCCGTCTCTTCGTCCCCCGCCACCGCACCTCGAGCCTCCCGCCCGGCCCGGGTGCCGCTGCGCGGGGCAGGAGCAGCCCCGCAGGCCACGACCACCGGAGGGACGCAGAAGTGACCACCCTGACCACCCGGAAACCCGGCGCCACCAGGAAACCCGGCGCCACCCTCGCACTGCGCGGGGTGCGGCTCGGCCACCGCGGGCACGTGGTGCTCGACGGGGTCGACCTGACGGTCGAAGCCGGGGAGGTGCTGGCCGTCGTGGGCCCGTCCGGATGCGGGAAGTCCACGCTGCTGCGCACCCTGGCCGGCCTGCTGCCCCCACTGGGCGGCACGGTCGAACAGGACGGGCGGCCGCTGGCCGGCCCGGACGCCGACCGCGCCCTGGTCTTCCAGGACGACGCCCTGCTCCCCTGGCGCACGGTCCGCGCCAACGTCGAACTCCCCCTCGCCATCGGGCGCTCCCGCGCCGACGGGCGCGGCAGCCCGCTGTCGCGGCCACAGCGGCGGCGGGTTGCCGAGGAGTGGCTGGAGCGCGTCGGTCTCGGCGGCCACGCCCACCGGCTCCCGCACCAGCTCTCCGGTGGCCAGCGCCAGCGCGTGCAACTGGCCCGCGCCCTCGCAGCGCGCCCGCGCGCCGTCCTGATGGACGAGCCGTTCGGGGCGCTCGACGCCCAGACCCGGGCCGAGATGCAGGACCTCCTCGTGGACGTGCTCGCCGGCACCGGCGCGACCGTCGTCTTCGTCACCCACGACGTGGACGAGGCCCTCTTCGTCGGGGACCGCGTCGCCCTGCTCGGCACCGGCGAGCTGGTCTCCGTACCGCACCCCCGCGACCACGACCGCGCGGCGACGCACGCCGCCCTGCGGCAGCAGATCATCGACTCCCTCTGAAAGGCAGCACCGTGGACATCCCCGCGATCGGCGACGCCGAGGAACTCTCCTGCGACGTCCTCGTCATCGGCGGCGGCACCGCCGGCACGATGGCGGCGCTGACCGCCGCCGAGCACGGGGCCCGCGTCCTGCTGCTGGAGAAGGCCCACGTACGCCACTCCGGCGCCCTCGCCATGGGCATGGACGGGGTCAACAACGCCGTCGTCCCCGGCCGCGCCGAGCCCGACGACTACGTCGCCGAGATCACCCGGGCGAACGACGGCGTCGTCGACCAGTCCACGGTCCGCCAGACCGCCACCCGCGGGTTCGCGATGGTGCAGCGCCTGGAGTCGTACGGGGTGAAGTTCGAGAAGGACGAGCACGGCGAGTACGCGGTGCGTCAGGTCCACCGCTCGGGCTCGTACGTGCTGCCCATGCCCGAGGGCAAGGACGTCAAGAAGGTCCTCTACCGGCAGCTGCGGCGGCGCGAGATGCGGGAGCGGATCCGGATCGAGAACCGGGTGATGCCGGTACGGGTCCTCACCTCGCCCGAGGACGGCCGGGCGATCGGCGCGGCCGGGTTCAACACCCGGACGGGTGCCTTCGTGACGGTGCGCGCGGGCGCGGTGATCCTGGCGACCGGCCCGTGCGGACGCCTCGGCCTGCCGGCCTCCGGATACCTCTACGGCACCTACGAGAACCCGACCAACGCGGGCGACGGCTACGCCATGGCCTACCACGCGGGAGCCGCGCTGACGGGGATCGAGTGCTTCCAGATCAACCCGCTGATCAAGGACTACAACGGTCCGGCGTGCGCGTACGTCGCGAACCCCTTCGGCGGCTACCAGGTCAACCGGCACGGCGAGCGGTTCGTGGACTCCGACTACTGGTCGGGGCAGATGATGGCGGAGTTCGCGGCCGAACTCGGCTCGGACCGCGGCCCGGTCTACCTCAAGCTCAGCCACCTCCCGGAGGAGTCGGTGGCCTCGCTGGAATCGATCCTGCACACCACCGAGCGGCCGACGCGCGGCACCTTCCACGCGGGCCGCGGCCACGACTACCGCACGCACGACATCGAGATGCACATCTCGGAGATCGGGCTGTGCGGGGGCCACTCGGCGTCGGGCGTCCGCGTCGACGACCACGCCCGCACCACCGTGCCGCGGCTTTACGCGGCCGGGGACCTGGCCTCGGTACCGCACAACTACATGATCGGGGCGTTCGTCTTCGGCGACCTGGCGGGCGCGGACGCGGCCGGTCACACGGCGTACGAGGGCGAGTTGCCGGCCGGCCAGGTGGCGGCGGCCCACGAGCTGATCTACCGGCCGCTGCGCAACCCGCAGGGCCCGCCGCAGCCCCAGGTGGAGTACAAGCTGCGGCGGTTCGTGAACGACTACGTGGCCCCGCCGAAGACGGGCGCGAAGCTCTCGCTCGCCGTGGCCGCCTTCGACCGGATGACCGGCGAGATCGCGGAGATGGGCGCGACGACCGCGCACGAGCTGATGCGGTGCGCGGAGGTGTCCTTCATCCGCGACTGCGCGGAGATGGCGGCCCGCTCCTCGCTGGCCCGTACGGAGTCCCGCTGGGGCCTCTACCACGAGCGGCTCGACCACCCGGAGCGCGACGACACCGGCTGGCTGCACCACCTGGACCTGCGCAAGTCGGCCTCGGGCGCGATGGAGTTCACCGCCCGGCCGGTGGAGCCCTATCTGGTGCCGGTGGACGGGTTCGCCCCGGCCGGCGGGCCCTCGCGGCACCTGGGGGAGGTCGACCTGGTCCCGGTGGCCACGGCGGGCGCCCGCCAGTCTCCTCCGGCAGCGCGGACGCAAGGGCCGGGGGCCCCCGGCCCCGCGGGCGCGGCAGCCGCAGCCGCAGCCGCAGACACCGGACCCGCGGGCGCGGGGGACGCCTCGCCCCGGATCCTGGAACTGCTCGCCCTTGCGGAGGAGTCACCCGGCCTGGACCTCCTGCACCCCTACCTCGACGACTCCGATCCGGCGGTCCGGGCGGCGGCCGTCGCCGCCCTCGGCGAGACCGTCCCCGCGGGAGCCGGGCCGGCCCTGGCCGGCCGGCTCGCGGACGCGGCTCCCGCCGTACGGGCGGCCGCCGCGGCCGCGCTGCGCGAGCTGCTGGAGGTGCTGCCGGGCGGGCCGGAGCTGGCGGCCGGGCTGCGCGCCGCGCTGGCCGTGCCCGACGCGGTGGTGCGCTCGGCCGCGCTCGAAGCCCTGCGGGCGCTGCGGCTGGGCGACGCGGAGCTGTACGCGGCCTCGCTGGCCGATGCCGACCCGGAGGTCCGGATCCACGCGGTGCGGGCCCTGGTCTCGGTGGACGCGGTCCCGGCGCTGGCCGCGGCCGCGGCGGATCCGGCCCGCGAGGTCCGGGTGGCGGTGGCCAAGGGGCTGGCCGCGGTGCGGGATCCGGCGCCGGCGCCGCTGGACCCGCTGCTCGGGGACGCCGACCCGCTGGTGCGGGGTGCGGCGCTGGGCGCGCTGGCCTCGGTCGGCTGCCCTGAGGGGTACGCCCGTACCGCGGTGGCGGCCCTGGCCGACGCGGCCTGGCAGGTCCGGGCGGGGGCGGCGGCCGGGCTGTCGGCGGCCTCCCCGGAATCGGCGGTGCCGGCTCTGGCCAAGGCTCTGGCCGACGCCAACGCGGACGTCCGCAAGGCGGCGGTGCTGTCCCTGCTGGCCCACCGGCGCTCCGCGGAGGCCCGGTCCGCGCTCGCCACCGCGGTCACGGACCCGGACGCGGACGTCCGCGCGTACGCGGCCCGCGCCTGAGGGCGCCGGGGCCCCGTTCGGAGGCGCGCCGCGTGCGGCGGGCGGGAGGGGCCGGGATGGTGGACGGACGAATGGAAGCGGGAACCCGTACCCCGTACCCCCACCGCGAGGAGCCGCCGCCATGACCGTACGCAGCCTGAGGACCGTCGTCACCTGCGCGGCCGCCGTGTCGCTCGGCCTGACCGCCGTGGCCCCGGCCCACGGGGTCGAGGGCCCCGCGCCCGACCCGCGCAACGCCAGGGCCATGCGGGACATGGCGACGGCGATCGCGGCGACGGCCAAGTACGCGGACGAGCGGCAGGCCCTCAAGGACGGCTACGTCCCCCACGGCGAGGAGTGCATGACCAACCCGTTCGGGGTGGGCGCCATGAACTACCACTACGTCAAGCAGGCCAACTGGGGTTCGAAGGACCCCGCCAGGCCGACCGCGCTCCTCTACAGCAGGGAGAAGGACCGCAGCGGCCGCCGCAGGCTCGAGACCGTGGAGTGGATGTCCACCGACCGGGACCAGGACCTGAAGACCGCCGACGACCGGCCGAGCATGTTCGGGCTGCCCTTCGACGGCCCCATGCCGGGCCACTGGGCGGGCATGCCCAAGCACTACGACCTGCACATGTGGGCGTACAAGAAGAACCCGGCCGGCCGGTTCCACAACTGGAACCCGGCCCTGACCTGCCCGAAGAAGGCTCCGGCCGCGGGGGGCACCGGGCACGCCCACGGCCGCTAATCCGCACCTGCCTGCGCAGTCAAGTGCCATGCACATATGACTCACCCATAGGGGCGGCTTTCCGCGAGAGCTCCGGCGATACGCTGAACGCACTCGCGAGACTCTGCCCCATGGGAGCACTGATGAGCGTCGAACCCGCAGCGCCGCAGCCTGAGCCGGAGCCGGGACCCCGCTGGCCCATCCCCCCCGCGGGCGGCTGGACAGCGGACGACCTGGACACGCTTCCGAATCTGCCTCCGCACACGGAGCTGATCGACGGGAGCCTGATCTTCGTGAGTCCGCAGAGCATCTTCCACGAGCGAGCCATCGACTTGTTCAAGTGGCAGCTGCGGTCGGCGGCCCCCGCCGACTTCGAGATCTTTCGCGAGTTCACGATCGACATCGACAAAAGAAACCGGCCCGAGCCGGATGTGGTGGTCGTACGCACCGACGTCGTGGACGATCTGGAACAGACCCGGTTCCCTGCCGAGGCAGTGGTACTGGCCGTCGAGGTGGTCTCCCCCGACTCTGTCGGACGTGACCGCGAAACCAAGCCGTTGAAGTACGCCAGGGCCGGGATCGTCCACTTCTGGCGGGTCGAGAACAAGGACGGACGTGCGGTGGTCTACGTCTACGAGTTGGATCCCGCCACGGGCGCCTACGTCGCGACGGGGATCTTCCACGACCGCCTGAAGGTCTCCGTACCGTTCACCATCGATGTCGACCTCACGACGATCACACCCCGGCACCGCCCGAAAAAATAGCCTCGTGCGACGGCGAAGGGCCCGGCTCCCCTGGGGGAGCCGGGCCCTTGGTCCGGGCCGGACCGGTCAGCGGACGAAGGTGCTCGCCTGCCCCGCCAGGTCCAGGAAGTACTGCGGGGCCACGCCCAGGACCACGGTGACGGCGACGCCCACCGCGATGGTGGTCATCGTCAGCGGCGAGGGGACCGCCACCGTCGGGCCGTCGGCCTTCGGTTCGCTGAAGAACATCAGGACGATCACGCGGATGTAGAAGAACGCGGCGATCGCGGACGAGATGACACCGACCACGACCAGCGCTCCCGCGCCGCCCTCGGCCGCCGCCGTGAACACGGCGAACTTGCCCGTGAAGCCCGACGTCAGCGGGATGCCGGCGAAGGCGAGCAGGAACACCGCGAAGACGGCCGCCGTCAGCGGCGAACGCCGGCCCAGCCCCGCCCACTTGGACAGGTGCGTCGCCTCGCCGCCCGCGTCGCGCACCAGCGTGACCACGGCGAAGGCGCCGATCGTCACGAAGGAGTACGCGCCCAGGTAGAAGAGGACCGCCTGGACGCCCTCCGCCGACGTCGCGATCACACCGGCCAGGATGAAGCCCGCGTGCGCGATCGAGGAGTACGCGAGAAGCCGCTTGACGTCCGTCTGGGTCACGGCGACCACCGCGCCCGCCAGCATCGTGACGATGGCCACCCCCCACATCACCGGCCGCCAGTCCCACCGCAGGCCCGGAAGGACCACGTAGAGCAGCCGCAGCAGCGCGCCGAAGGCGGCCACCTTCGTCGCGGCCGCCATGAAGCCGGTGACCGGGGTCGGGGCGCCCTGGTAGACGTCCGGGGTCCACATGTGGAAGGGGACCGCGCCGACCTTGAAGAGCAGGCCCATCAGGATCAGCGCGCCGCCGATCAGCAGCAGTGCGTCGTTGCCCATGGTGGAGGCCAGCGCCGGGTCGATCTTCGTGAGCGTGCCGTCGACCACGTCGGCGATCACCGCGTACGAGACCGAGCCTGCGTAGCCGTAGAGCAGCGCGATGCCGAAGAGGAGGAAGGCGGAGGAGAAGGCTCCCAGCAGGAAGTACTTCACCGCGGCCTCCTGCGACATCAGCCGCTGGCGGCGGGCGACGGCGCAGAGCAGGTACAGCGGGAGGGAGAAGACCTCCAGCGCGATGAAGAGCGTCAGCAGGTCGTTGGCCGCCGGGAAGATCAGCATCCCGGCGATCGCGAACAGGGCCAGCGGGAAGACCTCGGTGGTGGTGAAGCCGGCCTTGACGGCCGCCTTCTCGCTCTCGCTGCCCGGTACGGACGCCGCCTGGGCGGCGAAGGAGTCCACCCGGTTGCCGTGCGCGGCCGGGTCGAGGCGCCGCTCGGCGAAGGTGAAGATCGCGACGACCGAGGCCAGCAGGATGGTGCCCTGCAGGAACAGCGCCGGGCCGTCCACGGCGATGGCGCCCATCGCGGCGATGTGCGCCTTCGTCGAGCCGTACCCGCCGGCCGCCAGGCCGACGACCGCCGCGAAGGCCGAGGCCAGCGCCGCGACGGCGAGGAACACCTGTACGTAGTAGCGGGACTTGCGGGGCACGAAGGCCTCCACGAGGATCCCGAGGACCGCCGCGCCCACCACGATCAGCGTGGGCGCGAGCTGCGCGTACTCGATGGTCGGTGCCGGGATCCGGTCGACCGGCGCCTCGGCCGCAAGCGTCCACAGGCTGTGGGCGGAAGTCACTGTGCTCACTTCGCCGCCTCCCCGTTCTTGGCTTCGACGGCCACTTCGGGCTTCGGGTCCGTCTGCTTCACGTCCGACATGGTGTGCTCCACCGCCGGGTTGACGATGTCGGTGAGCACCTTCGGGTAGACGCCCAGCCCGATCAGCAGCGCGATCAGCGGGGCGACCACCAGCAGCTCCCGCAGGCGCAGGTCCGGCATCGTGCGGACCTCCTCCTTCACGGGGCCGGTCATCGTGCGCTGGTAGAGCACCAGCGTGTACAGCGCGGCGAGCACGATGCCGATGGTGGCGATGATGCCGACGACCGGGTACCGGGCGAACGTGCCGACCAGGACCAGGAACTCACTCACGAAGGGCGCGAGGCCCGGCAGCGAGAGGGTGGCCAGGCCGCCGATCAGGAAGGTCCCGGCGAGGACCGGGGCCACCTTCTGGACGCCGCCGTAGTCGGCGATGAGCCGCGAGCCGCGCCGCGAGATCAGGAAGCCGGCCACCAGCATCAGCGCCGCCGTCGACAGGCCGTGGTTGACCATGTAGAGGGTGGCCCCGGACTGGCCCTGCGAGGTCATCGCGAAGATGCCCAGGATGATGAAGCCGAAGTGCGAGATCGAGGCGTAGGCGACCAGCCGCTTGATGTCCCGCTGGCCGACCGCGACCAGCGCGCCGTAGACGATGCTGATCAGGGCCAGGACCAGGATCACCGGCGTGGCCCACTTGCTGGCGTCCGGGAAGAGCCCGAGGCAGAAGCGGAGCATCGCGAAGGTGCCGACCTTGTCGACGACCGCGGTGATCAGGACGGCGACCGGGGCGGTGGACTCGCCCATCGCGTTCGGCAGCCAGGTGTGCAGCGGCCACAGCGGGGCCTTCACCGCGAAGGCGAAGAAGAAGCCGAGGAAGAGGAGCCGCTCGGTGTTGGTCGCCATGTCGAGCGTGCCCGCGGCACGGGCGGCGGTGATCTCCTGGAGCGAGAAGTTCCCGGCGACCACGTACAGCCCGATGACGGCGGCCAGCATGATCAGGCCGCCGACCAGGTTGTAGAGGAGGAACTTGACCGCCGCGTACGAGCGCTGCGCGGCCGCGTTCTCGTCGGTACCCGAGTGCGCCCGGTCCCCGAAGCCGCCGATGAGGAAGTACATCGGGATGAGCATGGCTTCGAAGAAGATGTAGAAGAGGAAGACGTCGGTGGCCTCGAAGGAGATGATCACCATCGCCTCGACCAGCAGGATCAGGGCGAAGAAGCCCTGGGTCGGCCGCCAGCGGGAGGATTTGGTCTCCAGCGGGTCGGCGTCGTGCCAGCCGGCCGCGATCACGAAGGGGATCAGCAGCGCGGTGAGCCCGATGAGCACCACCCCGATCCCGTCGACGCCCAACTCGTAGCGGACGCCGAAGTCGGCGATCCAGGGGCGGGATTCGGTGAGCTGGTAGCGGTCGCCACCGGGGTCGAAGCGGACCGCGACGAGCACGGCCAGCGCCAGGGTCGCCAGCGAGAAGAGCAGCGCGAGCCACTTGGCGGCGGTCCTGCGGGCGGCCGGGACGGCCGCCGTCAGGATCGCACCGACCGCGGGGACCGCGGCCGTCACCGTCAGAAGCGGGAAACTCATTTCACACCGCCCTCATCAGCAGGGTCGCGGCGATCAGGACCACCGTTCCCCCGAACATCGAGACCGCGTAGCTGCGGGCGTAGCCGTTCTGCAGCTTGCGCAGGCGGCCCGAGAGCCCGCCGACCGAGGCGGCCGTCCCGTTGACCACCCCGTCGACGAGGCTGTGGTCGACGTACACGAGCGAGCGGGTCAGGTGCTCCCCGCCGCGCACCAGCACGACGTGGTTGAAGTCGTCCTGGTACAGGTCCCGCCGGGCCGCCCGGGTGAGGAGCGAGCCGCGCGGGGCGACCACCGGGACGGGCCTGCGGCCGTACATCCCCCAGGCGATGCCGACGCCGACGAGCAGGACGACCATGGTGGCCGCGGTCACCGTCATGGCGCTGACCGGCGGGTGGCCGTGCTCGTAACCGGTGACGGGCTCCAGCCAGTTCAGGAACCGGTCGCCGATCTCGAAGAAGCCGCCGGCGAGGACCGAGCCGAACGCCAGGATGACCATCGGGATGGTCATCGACTTCGGGGACTCGTGCGGGTGCGGCGGGTGTCCTTCGGCGTCGGGCTGCCAGCGCTTCTCGCCGAAGAAGGTGAGGAGCATGACGCGGGTCATGTAGAACGCCGTGATGCCGGCGCCCAGCAGGGTCAC
This sequence comes from Streptomyces sp. MB09-01, assembly GCF_033794505.1. NCBI lineage: Bacteria > Bacillati > Actinomycetota > Actinomycetes > Kitasatosporales > Streptomycetaceae > Streptomyces > Streptomyces sp. MB09-01. The sequence continues at coordinate 23,521 of NZ_JARAYQ010000026.1, forward strand.
GCCGCCGAGGATCCAGCCCTCGGTGCCGCCCTTCGCGAAGGCAGCCTCGATGATCATGTCCTTGGAGAAGAAGCCCGACAGGCCCGGGAAGCCGATGATGGCCAGGTACCCGAGTCCGAAGGTCACGAAGGTGACCGGCATGTACTTCCGCAGGGCCCCGTACTTGCGCATGTCCACCTCGTCGTTCATCCCGTGCATCACGGAACCGGCGCCGAGGAAGAGCCCTGCCTTGAAGAAGCCGTGCGTCACCAGGTGCATGATCGCGAAGACGTAGCCGATCGGGCCGAGGCCCGCGGCGAGGATCATGTAGCCGATCTGCGACATCGTCGAGCCCGCCAGGGCCTTCTTGATGTCGTCCTTCGCGCAACCGACGATCGCACCGAAGAGCAGCGTGACCGCGCCCACGACGGTGACCACGAGCTGCGCGTCCGGCGCCCCGTTGAAGACGGCGGCCGAGCGGACGATCAGGTACACGCCGGCCGTCACCATGGTGGCGGCGTGGATCAGGGCCGAGACCGGGGTCGGGCCCTCCATCGCGTCACCGAGCCAGGACTGCAGCGGGACCTGCGCCGACTTGCCGCAGGCGGCCAGCAGCAGCATCAGGCCGATCGCCGTGAGCATGCCCTCGGACGTCTCCCCCACCGCGCCGAACACCGGCTCGAAGGCGAAGGTCCCGAAGGTGGTGAACATCAGCATGATCGCGATCGACAGGCCCATGTCGCCGACGCGGTTGACGAGGAAGGCCTTCTTCGCGGCGGTGGCCGCGCTGGGCTTGTGCTGCCAGAAGCCGATCAGGAGGTACGAGGCGAGGCCCACGCCCTCCCAGCCGAAGTACAGCAGCAGGTAGTTGTCGGCGAGGACCAGCAGCAGCATGGCCGCGACGAACAGGTTGAGGTAGCCGAAGAAGCGGCGGCGGCGCTCGTCGTGCTCCATGTACCCGATCGAGTACACGTGGATGAGCGTGCCCACCCCGGAGATCAGCAGGACGAAGGTCATCGACAGCTGGTCCAGCTGGAAGGCCATGTCCGCCTGGAAGCCCTCGACGGGGATCCAGGTGTACAGGCGCTGGTACAGGGTCCGGTCATCGGCACTGCGCGACAGCATGTCGGCGAACAGCACGGCGCCGATCCCGAAGGAGACGGCCGCGAGCAGGGTGCCGATCCAGTGACCGATCTTGTCGAGGCGCCGGCCGCCGCACAGCAGCACCACCGCTCCGAGCAGGGGCGCCGCGATCAGCAGCGCAATCAGGTTCTCCACAGCGACCCCTTACAGCTTCATCAGGCTGGCGTCGTCGACCGAGGCCGAGTGGCGGGTACGGAACAGCGACACGATGATCGCCAGGCCGACCACGACCTCCGCGGCGGCGACGACCATCGTGAAGAACGCGATGATCTGGCCGTCGAGGTTGCCGTGCATCCGGGAGAAGGCGACGAAGGCGAGGTTGCAGGCGTTGAGCATCAGCTCGACGCACATGAACAGCACGATCGCGTTCTTGCGGATCAGCACGCCGGTCGCGCCGATGGTGAACAGCAGGGCCGCCAGGTACAGGTAGTTGACCGGATTCACTTGGCTGCCTCCTCGCGGCCGAGGCGCTCCGCCGACGCCTGCTCCAGTGCCTTCAGGTCGTTCAGCGCCTCGCTCGACACGTCGCGGATCTGGCCGCGGCCGCGCAGCGTCTTGTTGACCGTCAGCTCGGACGGCGTGCCGTCCGGCAGGAGACCGGCGACGTCCACCGCGTTGTGCCGGGCGTAGACGCCGGGCGCGGGCAGCGGCGGGAGCTGCACCCCCTCGCGGACGCGCTTCTCGGCGAGCTCGCGCTGGGTGGCCGCCCGTTCGGTGCGCTCGCGGTGGGTGAGCACCATCGCGCCGACGGCCGCGGTGATCAGCAGCGCGCCGGTGATCTCGAAGGCGAAGACGTACTTGGTGAAGATCAGCTGCGCCAGGCCCTCGACGTGTCCGGCGGAGTTGATCCGGCCGAGCCCGTTGAAGTGGGTGAGGTTGGCGTGGCCGATGCCGGCGATCAGCAGGATGCCGAAGCCGAGCCCGCACAGGGCGGCCAGCCAGCGCTGCCCCTTGATGGTCTCCTTCAGGGAGTCGGCGGCGGTGACGCCGACGAGCATGACCACGAAGAGGAAGAGCATCATGATCGCGCCGGTGTAGACGATGACCTGGACGACGCCCAGGAAGTACGCCCCGTTGGCGAGGTAGAAGACTGCCAGGATGATCATCGTCCCGGCCAGGCTGAGGGCGCTGTGCACGGCCTTCTTCATCAGGATCGTGGCCAGGGCGCCGACGACGGCGACCGTGCCGAGGATCCAGAACTGCACGGCCTCGCCGGTGGAGGTGAGGCTTGCCGCGAGGGTGCTCACGCCTGCACCTCCTCGGCCTGCGGGCCGTCCACCGACTCGTCCTCGGGCTTCTCGCCCTTGGTGACCGCGACCTGCCGGACCGTGCCAGGGGCGGCCCCCGTCACCTGCCCGCGGTAGTAGTCGGTGTCCTCCGCGCCGGGGTACATCGCGTGCGGAGCCTCGACCATGCCCTCGGTGAGGCCGGCGAGCAGCTGCTCCTTGGTGTAGATGAGCGACTCACGGCTGGCGTCGGCCAGTTCGAACTCGTTCGTCATGGTGAGCGCCCTCGTCGGGCACGCCTCGACGCACAGCCCGCACAGGATGCAGCGGGCGTAGTTGATCTGGTAGACGGCGCCGTACCGCTCGCCCGGGGAGTAGCGCTCCTCCTCGGTGTTGTCCGCGCCCTCCACGTAGATGGCGTCGGCGGGACAGGCCCAGGCGCACAGCTCGCACCCGATGCACTTCTCCAGACCGTCGGGGTGCCGGTTGAGCTGATGCCGTCCGTGGAAGCGCGGGGCGGTCGTCTTCTGCTGCTCCGGGTACTGCTCGGTGAGGCGCTTCTTGAACATGGCCTTGAAGGTCACGCCGAAGCCCGCCACCGGGTTCTGCCACTTGTCGTCGTCGGACATCTCTCAAGCCTCCTCTCGGTCACTGTCAGTATTCGTCCCGCCACTGACAATCAGCTCCCGCTCGCTGCGGGGCCGCCTGCGCGGTACGGGTGCCAGGTGCTGGCCGGGCTTGGGCGGTACGGGGAATCCGCCCGCCAGCGGGTCGAAGGGCGCGGCGTCCTTGACCGCCTCGGCGGCCTGCGCCTTCTCGCGCTTGTCGCGGAAGATGTCCGCGACGAAGGAGAGCAGCAGGATCGCCACGACTCCGCCGCCGACGTAGAGGACGATCTCGCTGAAGTCGTACGCCTCGTTGCGCAGCGCCCGGACGGTCGCGACCAGCATCAGCCAGACCACGGAGACCGGGATGAGCACCTTCCAGCCGAGCTTCATCAGCTGGTCGTAGCGCACGCGGGGCAGCGTGCCGCGCAGCCAGATGAAGAAGAACAGCAGCAGCTGCACCTTGAGGACGAACCAGAGCATCGGCCACCAGCCGTGGTTCGCGCCCTCCCAGAAGGTGCTGATCGGGTACGGGGCCCGCCAGCCGCCCAGGAAGAGGGTGACCGAGACCGCCGAGACGGTGACCATGTTGACGTACTCGGCCAGCATGAACAGCGCGAACTTGATGGACGAGTACTCGGTGTTGAAGCCGCCGACCAGGTCGCCCTCGGACTCCGGCATGTCGAACGGGGCACGGTTCGTCTCGCCGACCATCGTGATGACGTAGATGATGAAGGACACCGGCAGCAGGACGATGAACCAGCGGTCCTCCTGCGCCTCGACGATCGCCGAGGTCGACATCGACCCGGAGTAGAGGAAGACCGAGGCGAAGGCCGCGCCCATCGCGATCTCGTAGGAGATCATCTGCGCGCAGGAGCGCAGTCCGCCGAGGAGCGGGTACGTGGAGCCGGAGGACCAGCCCGCCAGCACGATGCCGTAGATGCCGACCGAGGCCACCGCGAGGATGTAGAGCATCGCGATGGGCAGGTCGGTCAGCTGCATCGTGGTGCGCTGGCCGAAGATGGAGATCTGGTCGTCGGCGGGCCCGAAGGGGATCACCGCGATGGCCATGAAGGCCGGGATCGCCGCGATGATCGGGGCCAGGACGTAGACCACCTTGTCGGCGCGCTTGACGATCAGGTCTTCCTTGAGCATCAGCTTCACGCCGTCGGCGAGCGACTGGAGCATGCCCCAGGGCCCGTGCCGGTTGGGGCCGATGCGCAGCTGCATCCAGGCGACGACCTTGCGCTCCCACACGATGGAGAAGAGCACGGTCACCATCAGGAAGGCGAAGCAGAACACCGCCTTGATGACGACCAGCCACCAGACGTCGCGGCCGAACAGGGACAGGTCCTCGGCGGCCAGTTGTACGAAGTCACCGTGTACCGCGTTCACGCGTCCACCTCCGCAGTGGTGTCGCCGGCGCCGGCCGGGGTCGCCGGACCGATGCGTACGAGGCTGCCCGGGCGGGCGCCGGCGTCGGCGAGGACGCCGGAGCCGGTGGAGTTCAGCGGGAGCCAGACCACGCGGTCGGGCATCGCGGTGATCCGGAGCGGGAGTTCCACGGAGCCGGCCGGTCCGGTGACGGCGAGGACGTCGCCGTCTTTGACGCCCGTCTCGGCGGCCGTGGCGGCCGACAGCCGGGCGCTCGCCTCGTGGCGGGTGCCGGCCAGGGCCTCGTCGCCCTCCTGGAGCCGGCCCAGGTCGAGGAGGAGCCGGTGGCCCGCGAGGACCGCCTCGCCGGCGCCCGGGCGGGGCAGCGCCACGGTGTCGGCGGCCTGTTCGGCGGCGCGCTCCCCGGCCCACGGCCCGAGCGCGTCGAGCTCCCGGCGTACGGCGTGCACGTCGGGCAGCGCGATCGGCCGGTCGGCGGCGTCGGCCAGCATGTGGAGCACGCGGGCGTCGGCCGGGGCGAGCCGGCGGGTCATCTGGTCGGGCTTGAGCGCCGCCTCGAACGGGCGGACCCTGCCCTCCCAGTTGATGAACGCGCCCGCCTTCTCGGCCACCGCGGCGACCGGGAGGACCACGTCCGCGTGGGCGGTGATCTCGCTGGGCCGCAGTTCCAGGGAGACCACGAAGGCCTCTTGGAGGGCGATCCGCGCGCGGACCGGATCCGGCAGGTCGGTCACCTCGACGCCCGCGACCAGCAGGGCCGAGAGCTCGCGGGAGGCCGCGGCCTCGACGATCTGGCCGGTGTCGCGGCCGTAGCGGTGCGGGAGCTCGTCCAGGCCCCAGGCGGTGGCCACCTCGTCGCGGGCCCGCGGGTCGATGGCCGGCCGGCCGCCCGGCAGCAGGGACGGCAGTGCGCCCGCCTCGACGGCGGCCCGCTCACCGGCCCGGCGCGGGATCCACACCAGCTTCGCCCCGGTCGCCGCGGCGGCCCGTACGGCGGCGGTCAGCGCGCCGGGCACCCCGGCGAGCCGCTCCCCGACCACGATGACGGCGCCTGGCTCGCGCAGCGCGTCGGCGGCCGCGGCCCCGCCGGCCTCCAGGCCGGTCCCGGAGGACAGCACGCCTTGAGACAGCGCAGTCAGCCACGCGGGCTCGGTTCCGGGGGCGGCGGCCAGCAGGGTGCCGCCCGCCTTCTCCAGGCCGCGGGTGGCGAAGGGGGCGAGGGCGAAGGTCCGCTGCTTGTGCTTGCGGTGGGCCTTGCGCAGCCGCAGGAAGACGCCGGGGGCCTCCTCCTCCGTCTCGATGCCGGCGAGGAGGACGGCGGGCGCCGCCTCCAGGGAGGCGTACGTGACCCCCGTGCCGTCGAGGTCCTTGCCGGTGCCGGCGACGGTGGCGGCCAGGAACTCGGCCTCCTCCGCACTGTGCACGCGGGCCCGGAAGTCGATGTCGTTGGTGTCGAGCACCACCCGGGCGAACTTGGCGTACGCGTAGGCGTCCTCGACGGTGAGCCGGCCGCCGGTGAGCACCCCGGCCCGGCCGCGCGCGGCGGCGAGCCCGTTAGCCGCGGCCTCCAGGGCCTCGGGCCAGCTCGCCGGCTCCAGGACCCCTGCGGCGCTGCGCACCAGCGGGGTGGTGAGCCGGTCCGGGCGCTGTGCGTAGCGGAACCCGAAGCGGCCCTTGTCGCAGATCCACTCCTCGTTGACCTCGGGGTCCTCCGCGGCGAGGCGGCGCAGCACCTTGCCGCGACGGTGGTCGGTACGGGTCGCGCAGCCGCCCGCGCAGTGCTCGCACACGCTCGGGGAGGAGACGAGGTCGAAGGGGCGGGAGCGGAACCGGTAGGCGGCCGAGGTGAGGGCGCCGACCGGGCAGATCTGAATGGTGTTGCCCGAGAAGTACGACTCGAAGGGGTCGCCCTCGCCGGTGCCGACCTGCTGCAGCGCGCCGCGCTCCAGCAGCTCGATCATCGGGTCGCCGGCGATCTCGTTGGAGAAGCGGGTGCAGCGGGCGCACAGGACGCACCGCTCGCGGTCCAGCAGCACCTGTGTGGAGATCGGGACCGGCTTCTCGTAGGTGCGCTTCCTGCCCTCGAACCGCGATTCGGCGTTGCCGTGCGACATCGCCTGGTTCTGCAGCGGGCACTCGCCGCCCTTGTCGCAGACCGGGCAGTCCAGCGGGTGGTTGATGAGCAGCAGCTCCATCACCCCGCGCTGGGCCTTGTCGGCGACCTCGGAGGTCAGCTGGGTCCTGACGACCATGCCGTCGGTGCAGGTGATGGTGCAGGAGGCCATCGGCTTGCGCTGGCCCTCGACCTCGACGATGCACTGGCGGCAGGCGCCGGCCGGGGAGAGGAGGGGGTGGTCGCAGAACCGGGGGATCTCGATGCCGAGCTGTTCGGCGGCCCGGATGACGAGGGTGCCCTTGGGCACCGACAGTTCGGCCCCGTCGATGGTCAGCGACACCAGATCCTCGGGCGGAACGGCCGCGTCTCCTCCGGAGGCGGCCGTAGTGGTGACGGTCATGCGTTCACCTCCGTGTCGGCCCAGAGGGTCGACTTCCTGGGGTCGAAGGGGCAGCCCTTGCCCGTGATGTGCTGCTCGTACTCCTCGCGGAAGTACTTGAGCGAGGAGAAGATCGGGCTGGCCGCGCCGTCACCGAGCGCGCAGAAGGACTTGCCGTTGATGTTGTCGGCGATGTCGTTCAGCTTGTCGAGGTCGGACATGACGCCCTTGCCGGCCTCGATGTCGCGCAGCAGCTGGACCAGCCAGTACGTGCCTTCGCGGCACGGGGTGCACTTGCCGCAGGACTCGTGGGCGTAGAACTCGGTCCACCGGGTCACGGCCCGCACCACGCAGGTCGTCTCGTCGAAGCACTGGAGCGCCTTGGTGCCGAGCATCGAGCCGGCCGCGCCGACGCCCTCGTAGTCGAGCGGGACGTCGAGGTGCTCGTCGGTGAACATCGGGGTGGAGGAGCCGCCCGGGGTCCAGAACTTCAGCCGGTGCCCGGGCCGCATGCCGCCGCTCATGTCGAGCAGCTGGCGCAGGGTGATGCCGAGCGGGGCCTCGTACTGGCCGGGGCCGGCGACGTGCCCGGAGAGCGAATACAGCGTGAAACCGGGGGATTTCTCGGTCCCCATCGACTTGAACCAGTCCTTGCCCTTGTTCAGGATCGCGGGAACCGAGGCGATGGACTCGACGTTGTTCACGACGGTGGGGCACGCGTAGAGCCCCTCGACGGCAGGGAAGGGGGGACGCAGCCGGGGCTGACCGCGCCGGCCTTCGAGGGAGTCGAGCAGCGCCGTCTCCTCCCCGCAGATGTACGCGCCCGCTCCCGCGTGCACCGTGATGTCGAGGTCGAGCCCGCTCCCCAGGATGTCCTTCCCGAGGTAACCGGCCTCGTACGCCTCGCGCACCGCCTCGTGCAGGCGCCGCAGGACCGGCACCACCTCGCCGCGCAGGTAGATGAAGGCGTGCTGCGAGCGGATCGCGTAGCACGCGATGATCATTCCCTCGATGAGGGAGTGCGGGTTGGCGAAGAGGAGGGGGATGTCCTTGCAGGTTCCCGGCTCCGACTCGTCCGCGTTCACGACGAGGTAGTGCGGCTTTCCGTCGCCCTGCGGGATGAACTGCCACTTCATCCCGGTGGGGAAGCCCGCGCCGCCGCGTCCGCGCAGACCCGAGTCCTTCACGTAGGCGATGAGGTCGTCGGGGGTCATCGCGAGCGCCTTGCGCAGGCCCTCGTAGCCCTCGTGGCGCCGGTAGGTCTCCAGCGTCCACGACTGCGGCTCGTCCCAGAAGGCCGAGAGCACAGGCGCGAGGAGCTTCTCCGGGCTCGTGCCCCCGCCGGCCTCCGGCCGGGAGGTGCTGCCCCCATTGCTCAGTTCGGAGGACACGGTCATCCCTCCCCTCCCTCGGTGGTGGTGTCGCCACGGGTCTCGCCGCGCGCCTCGGTGCGCGGGTGCACGATCGAGGTGTGCGGGGACTCGCCGCGGGCGATGCGCAGCCCGATCAGGGAGGCGGGACCGGCGCCGCCGGTCGCCTCGACCGCGCCCTCGCGCTCGTCCGGGAACCCGGCCAGGATCCGGGCGGTCTCCTTGTACGTGCACAGCGGCGCGCCCCGGGTCGGCGAGACCTCGCGGCCGGCCAGCAGGTCGTCCACCAGGGCCTTGGCGGATGCGGGGGTCTGGTTGTCGAAGAACTCCCAGTTGACCATCACGACGGGGGCGAAGTCGCAGGCCGCGTTGCACTCGATGTGTTCGAGGGTGACCTTGCCGTCGGGGGTGGTCTCGTTGTTGCCGACCCCGAGGTGCTCCTTGAGTTCCTCGAAGATGGCGTCGCCGCCCATCACCGCGCACAGCGTGTTCGTGCACACGCCGACCTGGTAGTCGCCGGAGGGCTTGCGCCGGTACATCGTGTAGAAGGTCGCGACGGCCGTGACCTCCGCGGTGGTCAGGCCCAGCACCTCGGCGCAGAAGCGGACCCCGGTGCGCGAGACGTGTCCCTCCTGCGCCTGGCACAGGTGCAGGAGCGGCAGCAGCGCGGAGCGGCTGTCCGGGTAGCGGGCGATGACCTCCTTCGCGTCCGCTTCGAGGCGCTCGCGTACCTCCGCCGGAAAGTCGGGGGCGGGCAGCTGGGGCATGCCCAGCGAGACCCCTTGGTTCTGAGGACTGGCGGTCATCGGTCGACGCCTCCCATCACGGGGTCGATGGAGGCGACGGCGACGATGACGTCGGCGACCTGGCCGCCCTCGCACATCGCGGCCATGGCCTGCAGGTTGGTGAAGGACGGGTCGCGGAAGTGGACCCGGTAGGGGCGGGTGCCGCCGTCGGAGACGACGTGCACGCCGAGCTCGCCCTTGGGCGATTCGACGGCCGCGTACGCCTGCCCGGCCGGTACCCGGAAGCCCTCGGTCACCAGCTTGAAGTGGTGGATGAGGGCCTCCATGGAGGTGCCCATGATGTTCCTGATGTGGTCGAGGGAGTTGCCGAGGCCGTCCGGGCCCATCGCCAGCTGCGCCGGCCAGGCGATCTTCTTGTCGGCGACCATCACCGGGCCCGGCTCCAGGCGTTCCAGGCACTGCTCGACGATCCGCAGCGACTGGCGCATCTCCTCCAGACGGATCAGGAACCGCCCGTAGGAGTCGCAGCTCTCGGTGGTCGGCACGTCGAACTCGTAGGTCTCGTATCCGCAGTACGGCTCGGACTTGCGCAGGTCGTGCGGCAGTCCGGCGGAGCGCAGGATCGGGCCGGTGGCGCCGAGCGCCATGCAGCCGGTGAGGTCGAGGTAGCCGACGTCCTGCATGCGGGCCTTGAAGATCGGGTTGCCGGTGGCGAGCTTGTCGTATTCCGGCAGGTTCTTCTTCATCGTCTTGACGAACTCGCGCAGCTGGTCGACCGCGCCCGGGGGCAGGTCCTGCGCGAGGCCGCCGGGGCGGACGAACGCGTGGTTCATGCGCAGGCCGGTGATCAGCTCGAAGATGTCGAGGATCAGCTCGCGGTCGCGGAAGCCGTAGATCATGATCGTGGTCGCGCCCAGCTCCATGCCGCCGGTGGCGATGCACACCAGGTGGGAGGAGAGCCGGTTGAGCTCCATCAGCAGGACGCGGATGACGGTGGCGCGGTCCGGGATCTGGTCGGTGATGCCGAGCAGCTTCTCGACGCCGAGGCAGTACGCCGTCTCGTTGAAGAACGGCGTGAGGTAGTCCATGCGCGTCACGAAGGTGGTGCCCTGCGTCCAGTTCCGGAATTCGAGGTTCTTCTCGATGCCGGTGTGCAGGTACCCGATGCCGCAGCGGGCCTCGGTGACCGTCTCGCCGTCGATCTCCAGGATCAGGCGGAGCACCCCGTGGGTGGACGGGTGCTGGGGGCCCATGTTGACGACGATCCGCTCGTCGTCGGCCCTGGCCGCGGACTGGACGATCTCGTCCCAGTCGCCGCCGGTGACGGTGTAGACGGTGCCCTCGGTCGTCTCGCGCGCCGAGGCGTGGTCGGCGGAGGCGTGGTTTGACGTGGACATCAGCTGTACGACCTCCGCTGGTCGGGAGCCGGGATCTGGGCGCCCTTGTACTCGATGGGGATGCCGCCGAGCGGGTAGTCCTTGCGCTGCGGGAAGCCCTGCCAGTCGTCCGGCATCATGATCCGGGTGAGGGCCGGGTGCCCGTCGAAGACCAGGCCGAAGAAGTCGTACGTCTCGCGCTCGTGCCAGTCGTTGGTCGGGTAGACGGAGACGAGCGACGGGACGTGCGGGTCGCTGTCCGGGACGGACACCTCCAGCCGCACGATCCGGCCGTGGGTGAGCGAGCGCAGGTGGTACACGGCGTGCAGCTCGCGGCCCTTGTCGTCGGGGAAGTGCACGCCGGAGACGCCGGTGCAGAGTTCGAAGCGCAGGGCCGGGTCGTCGCGCAGGGTGCTCGCGACGCGGAGCAGGTGCTCCCGGGCGATGTGGAAGGTGAGCTCGCCCCGGTCGACCGCCGTCTTCTCGATGGCGTTCGCGGGGAGCAGGTCCTGCTCCTCCAGGGCGCCTTCCAGTTCGTCGGCCACCTCGTCGAAGTAGGAGCCGTACGGGCGGGCGGTGGCGCCGGGCAGGGCGACGGTACGGACGAGGCCGCCGTAGCCGCTGGTGTCGCCGCCGTTCCTGGCGCCGAACATGCCCTTGCGCACGCCGATGACCTCGGGGCCCTGGTCGCGCGGCGCAGGGACGTTGCTGCCGTTGCCGCCGTTCTCGCCCGTGGTGCCGTTCTCCGGCTCTTGGGTCTCGCTCACCGGAGCAGCCCCTTCATCTCGATGGTGGGGAGGGCCTTCAGGGCCGCCTCCTCCGCCTCACGTGCCGCCTGTTCCCGGTTCACGCCGAGCTTTCCGCCCTGGATCTTCTGGTGGAGCTTGAGGATCGCGTCCAACAGCATCTCGGGGCGCGGCGGGCAGCCGGGCAGGTAGATGTCCACCGGCACGATGTGGTCGACGCCCTGGACGATCGCGTAGTTGTTGAACATCCCGCCCGAAGAGGCGCAGACCCCCATGGAGATCACCCACTTGGGAGCGGGCATCTGGTCGTAGACCTGTCGCAGCACCGGCGCCATCTTCTGGCTGACCCGGCCGGCCACGATCATCAGGTCGGCCTGGCGCGGGGAGCCGCGGAAGACCTCCATGCCGAAGCGGGCCAGGTCGTACCGGCCCGCTCCGGTGGTCATCATCTCGATGGCGCAGCAGGCCAGGCCGAAGGTCGCCGGGAAGACGGACGACTTGCGCACCCACCCCGCGGCCTGTTCGACGGTGGTCAGCAGGAAGCCGCTCGGCAGCTTCTCTTCCAGTCCCATGGAAAATTCAGCCCCTCAGTCCCATTCCAGGCCGCCGCGGCGCCACACGTAGGCGTAGGCGACGAAGACGGTGAGCACGAAGAGCAGCATCTCGACGAGCCCGAAGATCCCCAGGGAGTCGAAGGTGACGGCCCAGGGGTAGAGGAAGACAACCTCGATGTCGAAGACGATGAAGAGCATCGCCGTCAGGTAGTACTTGATGGGGAAGCGGCCGCCGCCGGCCGGCATCGGCGTCGGCTCGATGCCGCACTCGTAGGCTTCGAGCTTCGCCCGGTTGTACCGTTTTGGGCCGATCAGCGTGGCCATGACCACGGAGAAGATCGCAAACCCTGCGCCGAGGGCGCCGAGCACGAGGATGGGCGCGTACGCATTCACGCTCCTCGCTCCTTCCAGTCGTCCTTGACCGTTGGACCGCCGCCGGCACCGCGTGCCCCGCCTCGCGAAGATCGCGCTTTGATCGAGCGCTTGCATGTGAGGCAGTTCACAAGCCGGACTGCTGCGCATCTTATGCCCGCCCGTCTGTGATCTGCGACACGGGTTACAACACCGGGTTTGTGATCTCCACCACCTGACGAACGATCATGAAGTCCAATGAGTGGTGATCTTCATACGTGAAGCATCCACATGATCACCAAAGGTGACATCCGACCCCGTTACCGCAGGTAGAAGGCGCGCAGCACTATCAAATGGTGGCCCGTGCAGGCAAATTGGCACCACGGGCACGGGGGTGATAAAGGGATCGACGTCGCCCGGTCGGGGGAGCCGGTGCGTACGGAGGTGGACGCGGGGCAGAAGGAGGGTCGCGGAGCGCCCCGGGTGCGTGCATCCGTTCACGAACCCCCCGGCCTCTTCACAGGAAGGTCACGGACGGGGCACAGCGTCCGCATCGCGTGACGCTCCTGTGACCTGCGCCACTCTGAATCTGCGCTTCCGAAAGAGGGCTTGGCCATCTGTGCAGAGGGATGGTAGGTCGCGGATCAATTGGGACTTATTACAGAAACCCCATGATCACAGCCTTGTGAAGGCCTGTCCGTTTCGCCCGTTACGGCGTCAATAAGAAGCCGGACGCGCCCGGTTAGCGTCGTTCGCGGGCAACTGTGGCGCAAGCCACGTTTCTTGAAGGGACCCCGGGCGCCCTGATAGCGGTTGTCCTCATGTCCCACACCGCTCACATACCCAGCCACCGGAAGCCCCGTCGTAGCGCCTCGAAGCTCGCGGTCCGCGCCGGAGTTGCCGGTGGCGTCCTCAGCACCCTGGCCATGGCCGGCACCGCGAGCGCGTCCCCGTCCGAGCCCGTGGCCGAGACGACGCTCGAAATGCCGGTCCTCAACCTGGATCTGGCCGCCGAGGTCTCCTCCGCCGTCACCAAGGCAGCCGAGAACACCCGCCTGGCCGCCGTCGAGGGCGAACTGACCGCCCAGGAGGAGAGCGCCCGCACCGGCGCCGCCGCCGAGGCGAAGCAGGCCAAGGAAGAGGCCCAGAAGAAGGCCGACGAGGAGAAGAAGGAGAAGGAGGAGGCGGACCGCAAGGCCGCGGCCGAGCGCGCCACCCGCTCCTCCGCCCGTACTTCCCTCAACAGCACCTCGGCCTCCGGCTCCGGCTCCGGCAGCTCCCAGGGCACCGGTACCGTCACCGCCCCGGCCACCGGCTCCGCCGCCGCGATCGTCAACTTCGCCCGCGCGCAGGTCGGCAAGGCGTACGTCATGGGCGGCACCGGCCCGTCCTCGTTCGACTGCTCCGGCCTCGTCCAGGCCGCCTACCGCCAGGCCGGCATCTCCCTGCCGCGCATGTCCCAGGCGCAGTCCTCGGCCGGCACCTCGGTGTCCCTGAACGCCCTTCAGCCGGGCGACATCCTGTACTGGGGCTCCAAGGGCAGCGCGTACCACGTCGCCATCTACGTCGGCGGCGGCAAGTTCGTCGGCGCGCAGAACCCCAGCACGGGCATCGTCGAGCGCAACCTGAGCTACGACAAGCCGACCGGCGCCGTCCGCGTCCTCTGATCCTCCGGATCGTCACGAACGCGCGAAAGGGCCGGTACTCCCCCGCTCGGGGGTGGAGTACCGGCCCTTCGGCGCGCCTCAGACGAGGCTCGCCGCCAGCTTGAAGCGGGCGTCGCGCTGCTCCTTGTAGAGCGCCAGCGTCTCGGCGTGCTCCTCGACGAGACGCTCCTGGTAGGCCTTCTCGACCGCGGCCCAGATCCCGACGAGGTTCACCTCGCGCTTGCACGCGACGTCGGCCCTGGCCGCCGTGACGGCCTTCGCCCCGCCCTTGTCGTCGTCCAGGCCCAGCTTCTCGATGACCTCGTACGGCGTGGCGATCCCGCTGTATCCTGACTTGTCCATGCATGCCGACCACTTCTTCAGCATGGCGACGACCCGGGAGTCCTGCCGGGACCGCTCGTGCGCCTCCGAGGCCAGCCCGAACGTGAAGAGCAGGTCCACGCTGTCCTTGGTCGGCGCGTACAGCTTCCGGTACCCCTCCCGCGCGCACCCGCCCGCCGGCACCTTCTGCCCGCCCGCGGTGAGGCCGCTGTCCAGCTGGGCGGCCTCCTCCTCGGTGTTCGCGTCGGGCGCCGCGCCGCCCTGGGCGCCCGGCTGTTCGCCGTTCATCACGACGTAGGCGCTGTCGCTCAGCTGCGGGGCCGGGGGCTTGGCCGGCATTCCCTCCCCCGCGGCCTTGTCGTACCCGTGGGCCGCCGCGTACGCCGCATCGGCCAGCCCGAAGAGGTACCGGTGCCGGTCCTCGGCCGCCCCGCCGCCGGACGGAGCGGCCGCCTTCACCCCCTCGTACGTGAACCCGTACCGGGCCATGCACCGGGAGACCAGCATCTGCTGGACCTGGCCCATGCGGCTCCGCTCTGCTTCGGAGTCCGTGTACGCGTCCATGGGGAAGGACAGCGTGGCCGTCGGCGGATCGGTCTCCACGGGGCCGAGCTCCGGTTCTCCGCGCTCCGCACCGCCGGCGCCGGAGCATCCGGCCAGCGCCGTGGCCAGCAGGACGGCCGGGACGACGAGACGGAGGCGCGGGGCGGTGCGCATGGCGTGGAACTCCTTGGTCCGGATCAGGGGTGGAGGGTGTAGGTGGCCGAGCTGATCTTGTTCTTGAAAGTGGTCGAGGCGTTGCCGGAGTAGTTCGACGGGATCTCACCGACATTGCCGTCGATGTTCGCGTCGGTGGCGACCTTCCAGGCGTAGACGTCGCGGTTCTTGTAGGACTCGGTGTTGTCGTTCACGAGGGCCCCCGCGCCCGTGCACCCGCTCTTGAAGTAGTTGTCGTTGAAGTTCAGGTCCTCGCCGTACAGGTCGAAGACACAACCGGACTGATTCTGGTAGTAGAAAAGACCGAACTCGTGGACTTCCAGATTTCCGTCCTTGCCCATGGCCGCCGCCGGCCCGGCCGCACCCAGGAGAATCGCGCCCATCGATACGGCGGCGACGCCGCCCGTGGTCAGCGCACGGAATGCCTTGTTCATGATCTGCCCCTCTGCAGGTGAAATGGTGACGCAGAGCCGCAACCATGATCACGACTCTCCGTCCGGCCGGGATTCAACAGGTCGAGGCACCGGAAAACCAAGTCCTTCTCACCTGATGGACAGTCACGTCTGGTTACTGACCAGGAACTTGTGCGCGCACTTTCTGCTACCTACTATCGCCCGGCGCGCACTCCTCACACTTCTCGCACGGGCGCGCCGATCCCCACTTCTACCGCCGCAAGGGAACTCCCGTCGTGCACGCACGCTATTTCGCTCCACTGCTCCTCATATGCATTTCGCTGACGGGATGCGGCGGCGGGGAAGGCGAACCCGAGGCGAGCGACAGCCTGCCGCCCACCGCCGAGCAAATCGCCTACCACGACTGTTTGAAGAAGCAGGGTGTGGCCATCGTTTACACGGACTACGGCGCGCCCCGCGTGGACAAGTCGAAGCCCTGGAACGAGGAGGCGCACAAAGCCTGCGAGTCGATGCTGCCGGCCGCGGCGAAGCCCCAGCCGGCCGAGCCGGAGGTGCTCGCCGCCGCGCAGAAGGAGGCCGCGTGCCTGCGGGCCGAGGGCGTGTCCTGGTACCCGGACCCCGACCCGGTCACCGGGGAGATCGACCAGGCCAAGGGCACTCCGGAGCAGTGGACCGCGCTCAAGCGGGACCACCTGGACGCGTTGAAGAAGTGCCGGACGCCGAGATGAGCGAGTTCGATCACGTCGTGGAGCACACCGAGGTCCCGGAGGACGACCGGAGCGGGCTCGCACGGGGGCGGCGCGTGGTGCTCGGAGTCGTCGGCGGGGCCGCGCTGATGGCGGTCGGGGGGCTGCTGGCCACCACCCTGGTGAAGTCCCCCGCGCAGGTCGCCGCGGAGACCGGGCCGCCCGCGCAGGGGGCCCTGACCGCCGAGGTCGAGCGGCGGGTGCTCGCGCAGACCCTGGTGATGCGCGGCTCCGTCGTCGCCGACCAGAGCGTCGAGGTGTCCCCGCAGGGGGTGCGCTCCGGCGACGGTTCGGGGTCGGGCGCGGCCGTGGTGACCAAGCTGCCGCCGAAGGCCGGGGATCCGGTCCCGGCGGGGCAGCTGATCGCCGAGGTCTCCGGACGGCCGGTGTTCACCCTGCACGGCACGCAGCCGATGTACCGGGACCTCAAGCCGGGGGCCACCGGGGACGACGTCGCGCAGGTGCAGCAGGCGCTGCGCGAGCTCGGGCACGGCACCGGCTCCGACCCGAAGGGCGTCTTCGGGACCGGTACGAAGGCCGCGCTCGCCGCCCGCTACCGGGCCATCGGGTACGAGCCGCTGCCGGCGGTCGCCGACGGCGGCGCGGCGCTGAAGTCGGCCCGCGAGGCGGTCCGGTCGGCGACGTGGGCCGTCGAGGACGCGGTGGGCTCCGCCGGTTCCGCGGGTCAGGGCGGCGGTTCCACCGCCGGGCCGGGGCCCGGCCCCACGGGCACGCCCACGGACGCCGGATCCGGCAAGGGCGGCACGGCGGCGGGCGCGGGTTCCGGCTCGGGGTCGGGGTCGGGGTCCGGCTCGGGCTCGGGCTCCGGGCGGGAGTTGGTGCGGGCACGGCAGGCGCTCAAGGAGGCGCAGGACGCGCTGGCGGCCGCCGAGGCCGCCGACGGTCCGATGCTGCCCGCCGCAGAGACCGTGTTCCTGGGTTCCTTCCCGGCCCGCGTCAGCTCCGTCGGCGCCCGCGTGGGCTCCCCCGTCTCGGGCCCGGTCCTCACGCTCTCCGCCGGGGAGCTCGTCGTCGAGGCCTACCTCAAGGACGACAAGAAGCAGCTGCTGCGCCCCGGCATGGCGGTGGTGGTCTCCTCCGAGGTCTCCGGCACCGACGTCCGCGGAAAGGTGGCGTCGGTCGCCGCCGAGCGGTCCGCCGCGCAGCCCGCCGGCCCGCCCCAGCAGCAGGCCCAGGGCCAGAGCTCCAAGGGCGGGGGCGGGGACGGCGCGGGCGGCGGCAGCGGCGGCGGCGACCTCGGGTACCGGATGGTGGTCCGCGCCGACCAGCCGCTGCCCGCCGGCTTCGCCGGGCAGGACGTCCGGCTGACCGTCGAGTCCGCATCCACCGACGGCGAGGCGCTCGTGGTCCCGGTCACCGCCGTGTCGGCCGGCGCGGACGGTCGTACGGTCGTCACCGCCGTGTCCGCCGAGGGCACCCAGCGGCGCATCGAAGTGCGCACCGGGACCAGCGGCGACGGCTTCGTGGCCGTCACCCCGGCCCAGGCGGGCTCCCTCGCGGCCGGCACCCGAGTCGTGATCGGGGTCGCGCCCCGCGGGACCCGCGAGACCCGCGGGACGGCCAGATGAAGCTCCTGCCCCGGCGCTCCCGGCCCGCCTCCCCTGCCGCCGAACCGCCCCAGGCCGGGACGGAGGCCGGAGCCGAGGCCGGGGCCGGGGCCGAGGCCGAGGCCGGGAGCCCCGATGCCCAGGCCGGGGCCGCCGCACCCGGGTCCCAGGTCGAGGCCCGGTCCGGGGCCGAAGCGCCCGATGCCCGGTCCGGGGTCGGGGCCCGGCCCGGGGTCGGGGCTCAGGCCGAAGCGCCCGCTGGCGGGGCTCAGGCCGAGGCCGGGGCCCAAGCGCCAGCCGTCGAGCCCGGAGCCGGAGCATCCGAAGCCGGGGCCCGAACGCCGGGGGCCGAGGCGCCCGCCGCCAAGGCTGGAGCCCGAGCTTCCGAGGCCGAGGCCCGGGCCAGGGCCGAAGCGCCCGGGGTCGGGGCCCAAGCGCACGCCGTCGGGGCCGCCCCCGTCATCGAGTTCCGCGGGGTCGGGCTGACCTACCCCGGGCCGCCGCCCGTCGAGGCACTCCACCCCTGCGAGCTGCTCGTCCGGCGCGGCGAGTTCCTCACCGTCGTCGGCCCCTCCGGCTCCGGGAAGTCCACCTTCCTCAACGTCGCCGGGCTGCTCGACTCCCCCACCACCGGCCGGTACCTCCTCGACGGGATCGACACCGCGGCCCTCCCCGACCGGGAGCGCACCGCCCTGCGCGGCCGCCGCATCGGCTTCGTCTTCCAGTCCTTCCACCTCCTGCCCCACCGGTCCGCCCTGGAGAACGTCACCCTCGCCATGCTCTACACCGGAATTCCGCGCGCCCAGCGCCTCGTACGGGCCCGCGAGGCCCTGGACCAGGTCGGTCTCGGGCACCGGGCCGGCGCCGTCCCCGGGCGGCTGTCGGGCGGTGAGCGGCAGCGCGTGGCCATCGCGCGCGCCCTCGTCGGGCGGCCCTCGCTGCTGCTGTGCGACGAGCCGACCGGCAACCTCGACTCCGCCAACGCCGCCTCCGTCCTCGGGCTGCTGGACGAGCTCCACGGCTCCGGAATGACCGTCCTCGTCATCACGCACGACGTCGAAGTGGCCCGGCGCGGCCGCCGGACCGTCACCATCCGCGACGGGCGGCTGCACCTGTGAGCACCGTCGAACCGACCCGGCTGTCCGTACGCGACGCCCTGGCCGAGGCCGTCGCCGGCATGCTGCGCCGCCCCGGCCGGGCCGCGCTCACCGCCCTCGGCACCGTCCTCGGCGTCGGCAGCTTCGTGGCCGTACTCGGCCTCACCGCCACCATCTCCTCGCAGATCGACGGCCGGTTCAACGTCCTGACCGCCACCGAGGTGAGCATCGAGGACGTCGCCGCCCGGCAGGACGAGTTCGCCGGCCCCGGCTTCCCCGCCGATGCCGAGCAGCGGCTGCGCGCGGTCGCGGGCATCGAGCACGCCGGGGTGATGTGGACGGTGCGGCTGGACTCGCGGACCTCCGTCGGCCCCCTGCCGTCCGGCGCCGGCGAGGCCACCACCGGCGCGGCCGTCGTCGCCGCCTCCCCCGGGGCCGTCGCCGCCCTCGTACCGACCCTCCAGCAGGGGCGGCTCTACGACGACTTCGCCGAGCGCGGGCACGAGCGCGTCGTCGTCATCGGCAGCGGGCTCGCCGCCCGCCTCGGGATCACCACCCTGGCCACTCGGCCCGCGCTCTACATCGGCCAGGAGCCCTTCACCGTGGGCGGCATCGTCGCGGACCTGGAACGCCGGCCCGAGCACCTGATGTCGGTCCTCGTCCCGCGCACCACCGCGGAGCAGCTGTGGGGTCCCCCGTCGCCCGGCTCGGCGAGCATGCTGGTCGCCACCGAGCTCGGGGCCGCCCGGCAGGTCGCCGACCTGGCCCCGCTCGCGCTGCGCCCCGACCATCCCGAGTACCTCAAGGCCGTACCGCCGCCGGACCCGCGCACGCTGCGCTCCGGTGTCACGTCCGACCTGAGCGCGCTCTTCCTGCTGCTCGCCGGGATCTGCCTGGTGATCGGGGCCGTCGGGATCGCCAACACCACGCTCGTCGCCGTGCTGGAGCGGACCGGCGAGATCGGGCTGCGCCGTGCGCTCGGCGCCCGCGGCCGGCACGTCTCGGCGCAGTTCCTCACCGAGTCCGCGGCCCTCGGAGCCCTCGGCGGGCTGGTCGGCACCTCGCTGGGCGAGCTGACCGTGGTCGCCGTCTCCCTCGCCCGGGACTGGACCCCGGTGATCCACCCGGTCACCGTCGCCGCGGCCCCGCTCGTCGGCCTGGTCACCGGGCTGCTGGCCGGGCTCTATCCCGCCTGGCGGGCGGCCCGTGTGGAACCGGCCGAGGCCCTGCGAAGATAGCGGCGGCGCCCTGACCGTCAGAGCCGACCCGTCACCGGAGGTGGTGGTCCCGTGAACCCGAAGCCGTACGAGTCCCACGGCGCCGGCGACCCCACCGCCGTCGCGGGCGCGCTCGGGCTCGGCCTGCTCGCCGTCGGGGGCTGGCTGCTGACGACCACCCGCCCCTGGCAGAAGCCGGGGCACCCGCTCACGCTGGGGCTCGGCTGGGCGGCCTCGGGCGTGCTGCTGCTGTGCGGGCTGGTGCTGCTGGCGAGGTGCATCCGTACGGTCCACGGCGGCCCGGAGCCCGCCCCGGAGCCGTACGCGACCGCAGCCGAAGCCACGACCGCGGCCACGGAGGACTGAACGAGCGGCGCCCGCGCGGGCGCCGCCGCCCGGTTCAGGCCTTCGGGGCCACCTTCGACAGGCCGTTGATGATGCGGTCCATCGCGTCGCCGCCCGTCGGGTCGGTCAGGTTGGCCAGCATCTTCAGCGTGAACCGCATCAGGACCGGGTGGGTCAGGCCGCGCTGCGCGGCGACCTTCATGACCTTCGGGTTGCCGATGAGCTTCACGAAGGCGCGGCCCAGCGTGTAGTAGCCGCCGTAGGTCTCCTTGAGCACCTTCGGGTAGTTGTGCAGCGCCAGCTCGCGCTGGGCCGGGGTGGCCCGGGCGTGTGCCTGCACGATGACGTCGGCCGCGATCTGGCCCGACTCCATGGCGTACGCGATGCCCTCGCCGTTGAACGGGTTGACGAGCCCGCCCGCGTCACCGACCAGCAGCAGGCCCTTGGTGTAGTGCGGCTGCCGGTTGAAGGCCATCGGCAGGGCCGCGCCGCGGATCGGCTGCGTCATGTTCTCGGGGGTGTAGCCCCAGTCCTCGGGCATCGAGGCGCACCACGCCTTGAGGACCTCGCGCCAGTCCAGCTCCTTGAAGGCGGAGGAGGAGTTGAGGATGCCGAGGCCGACGTTGGAGGTGCCGTCGCCCATGCCGAAGATCCAGCCGTAGCCGGGCAGCAGCCGGTCCTGCGCGCCGCGCCGGTCCCACAGCTCCAGCCAGGACTCCAGGTAGTCGTCGTCGTGCCGCGGCGAGGTGAAGTACGTGCGGACGGCGACGCCCATCGGGCGGTCCTCGCGCCGGTGCAGGCCCATCGCCAGGGAGATCCGCGAGGAGTTGCCGTCGGCCGCGACGACGAGCGGGGCGTGGAAGGTGACCGGGGTCTTCTCGTCGCCCAGCTTCGCGTGCACGCCGGTGATGTGGCCGGTGCGCGGGTCGCGTACGGGCTCGCCGACGTTGCAGCGCTCGTACAGCCGGGCGCCGGCCTTCTGCGCCTGGCGGGCGAGGGTCTCGTCGAAGTCGTCACGCTTGCGGACGAGTCCGTAGTCCGGGTAGGAGGCGAGTTCCGGCCAGTCCAGCTGCAGCCGCTGGCCGCCGCCGATGATGCGCAGACCCTTGTTCCGCAGCCAGCCGGCCTCTTCGGAGATGTCGATGCCCATCGCCACCAGCTGCTTGGTGGCGCGCGGGGTGAGGCCGTCACCGCAGACCTTCTCACGCGGGAACGCCGTCTTCTCCAGCAGCAGGACGTCCAATCCGGCCTTGGCGAGGTAGTAGGCGGTGGTCGAGCCGGCGGGCCCGGCCCCGACGACGATCACGTCCGCGGAGTGTTCGGAGAGGAGCTCGGTCACTGCGGGGTCTCCCGAAGGCTCGATAAAGGGTGCCCAACGGCACCGGACATGTGCAGTCTATGCAGCGAGAGAGATCACGATCCGAAGGGTGCCTCCGATGACCACCTCGCCGACCCGGCCGCTTCCCGCCGTACAGCTCCGCGTGCCCACGGACGAGGACGCGCACGCCTGGCACGCGGTCTTCGCCGACCCCGACGTCATGGAGTTCCTGGGCGGTCCCGCGGAACTGTCCGCGTACGAGGAGTTCACCGCACGCCAGCGCATGCACGACGCCCAGCTCGGCTACTGCCTGTGGACCCTGCTGGACGGGGAGGGCGCGGTGATCGGCTTCACCGGAGCCCAGCCGTGGCCCCGGGAGAAGGAGTGGGGCCCGGTCGGCGAGATCGAGATCGGGTGGCGGCTGGGCCGCTCCGCGTGGGGCCGGGGCTACGCGTACGCCGCCGCGCTGGCCACCCTGGAGCGGGTCCGGGCGGCCGGCCTGACCCGGGTCGTGGCGATGATCGACGCCCGCAACGACCGCTCGGTGGCGGTCGCGGAACGCCTGGGCATGGTGCTGGCCGAGGAGTTCAGCACCCCGTCGGGCAATCCCGCACGCCGCTACGAACTCACCTTTTAGAACAGAAGAGAGCAGTCCGTGTCCTCCAACGACTCCGTCAACGGCACCGGCTCTCCGTCTGCCGCCGTCACGCGGACGTCCTCCGTCCTGACCGTGTGGTGGGCGACGTCTCCGATCGCCATGCTCGTCAGCGCCCGCTTCGGCGTCTGGGCACATGACCACGGCTTCTTCCGGGGCCCCGCCGCGGTGCTGGTGTGGGTGGCCCTCACGGGCGTGGTCGTCGCTCCCCCGGCCGGGCTGGTGCTGGCGTACGCGGGAGGGCACCGGCGAGTGCGCCGGCGCTTCGCCGTCATGAGCGCCGTGTCCCTGGTCGTGTGCTTCCTCGTCTTCCTCTTCTTCCAGTTCGCCACGGAATGCCGTCCGGGAGAGCCGTCCTGCTCTCCGTAGCGCACGGCGTGCGGACCTACCAATTCCAGCTTTCCCCCCAACCGGACGGGCCTCGCTATACCTGCACTTGACCTCCGGTCGCAACAGAATATTTCACGCCAATCTCCCCGGAAGCAGATGCCCGGACTGCTCCGCACACGATCCTTCCGATAGGTTGATCAACAAGCGCGGCAATTTCGGCCACCGTCCGAAATCGTCAGACCGGTGCCGGGGGGACACATCGGTCTGCTCTTGCGCGCTCCTGTCATGCGCACCCGCGCCCACCAGCCCACATGCCACTGCGGCGGGCCGGTGCCCCACCTGGTTGCGACCGCACCGACAGGAGTTCCCGCATGGCCGACGAAATGGTGCTCAGGGCCCAGAGCTGGCTCAATACCGCCTACCGCGGAAAGCTGGGCACCGAGCCGCTCGTCGAAAATGGCGTCACCAGCTGGAAGGTGATGTTCGCCCTCACCCGCGCCCTTCAGTACGAGCTCGGACTCACGACTCTCTCCGACACTTTCGGGCCCACGACGCTGAATACCCTCCAGTCGAAATACCCGGCTCTCAACAGCGGCACGGTGCCCAACCAGAACGTCGCCTCGATCATCCAGGCCGCCCTTTACTGCAAGGGCTACGACGGGGGCTCGTTCGACGGCACGTACAACTCCCGTGTGTCGGCGTCCATCGTCAAACTGAAGCAGGACATGGGGGTGGACTCCACGTACCCCGGTGACACCCTGGTCCCCAAGGTGTTCAAGGGCCTGCTCAACATGGACGCCTACGTCACCGTCAACGGCGGCTCGGAGAACATCCGGGCCGTCCAGCGCTGGCTGAACGGCTCCTACGTGGGCCGCCGGGACTTCTACATCATCCCGGCGGACGGCCACCACTCCCGCGACGTCGCGAAGTCCATGCTGTTCGCCGTGCAGTACGAGCTGGGCATGGCCGACGGCACCGCGAACGGCGTCTTCGGACCCGGCACCCAGAACGGACTGAAGAGCCACACCGTCTCCACGGGTTCCTCGGGCACCTGGGTCCGGCTCTTCTCCGGCGGCATGGTCCTCAACCAGCGCCCGGTCTCCTTCACCTCCAGCTTCACCGACTCGCTCGCCTACGCGGTCAGCGCCTTCCAGTCGTTCGTGAACCTTCCGGTCACCGGCACCGGCAACTTCTCCACCTGGGCCTCGCTGCTGGTCTCCTACGGCGACCAGTCCCGCAACGGCGAGGCGTGCGACGGCATCACGCTGATCACGCCCGCGCGGGCGGCGACCCTGAAAGCCCAGGGCATCAAATACGTGGGCCGGTACCTCACCAACCCGGTCCCCCCGAAGGACGACAAGGACCCGCTGCGGCACAAGGCGATCCAGCCGGGCGAGCTGCAGACCATCGCCGCGAGCGGGCTCCGCTGCTTCCCGATCTACCAGACCTTCGGCCGCGACGCCTCGGACTTCAGCTACCCCCTGGGCCGTGCCGCGGGCCAGTCCGCGATCAACGCGGCGCTGGACCACGGTTTCAAGACCGGGACACGGATCTTCTTCGCCGTGGACTTCGACGCGCTCGACGAGGACGTGTCGAGCAGCGTCCTGCCGCACTTCAAGGGCATCCAGGACGCCATCGCGGACGACGGCAACCGCTTCGGCATCGGTGTCTACGGACCCCGGAACGTCTGCACCCGTGTCGGCGAGGCCGGTCACGCCACCGCCTCGTTCGTCTCCGACATGTCGTCCGGCTTCTCCGGCAACTTCGGCTACCCGATGCCCGAGAACTGGGCCTACGACCAGATCGTCACCCGCACCATCGGCTCGGGTGACGGCGCGATCAACATCGACATCAACATCGCGTCGGGGCGCGACATCGGGCAGGCTTCGTTCAACGCGCCCCGCACCCCGCTCCCGGACACCAACCTCGCTTCCAGCGTCATCGGGGCGATGCGGACGGACGTCGGCAAGTACATGGAGTCGATCGGTTTCCCGAACGACGGCGGCATCAGGACGTACGGCAACGAAACGTGCTTCCAGAGGGTCGTCGTCGAGTGGGACACGGTGATCACCCAGCTCGCCTACAAGTACAAGATGCGCAAGGCGCTCATCCAGACGGCGTGCTACTGGGAGATGCGGCACATCGACGCCGCCGACCTGGCCGCGGACGTGCGTGTCGCGGCTCAGTTCCAGTCCGGCCTCGGGTTCGCGGACAGCTCGACCGGGATCGCCCAGATGTTCGGGAAGACCGCCGTCCTGGCGTGGAACTACGCCATCCAGAACGGGTTCACCACGGGCACGATCCGCAACGTCACCAGTGACAAGGACAAGTTCGAGGTCTGGGACGACCTCCGGAACGAGGACTACTTCGCCATCCAGAGCGTCCCCCTCGTCCACCTCTGGAACGCCGGTGGCGCGCCGGGCAACTCGCCCACCGAGAAGGTGATGCGGCCGATGAGCCTGGACTACACGGAGAGCGAGATCTACCAGATCCTGCGCCGGTACCAGGGCACCGAGGACTCGGTGGCCGTGGAGCACGCGAAGAAGCGCCTGGCGCTCTACCAAATCATGGAGAAGTACAACTCCATATCCCGGAACGTCTGACGCCGGCCATCGGTACGAGGAGACAAGAAATGACTGAAAAGATCTCTCGCCGCACGGTTCTGCGGCGGGCCGCCTTCGTGGCGGTCGGCGTCGCGGTCGGCTCGCAGCTGGCCACCCCCGCCCACGCCGCAGGGCGTTCCCCGGATCCGGCCCACGTCCGTGACGCCATCAAGAAGGCCCAGGAACGCGAGAAGCGCGTCCAGACCGGCATCCCCTCGAAGAACGGGTGGGAGATGGAGAAGGTCGCGGATGACCACGGCAGCATCTACACCCGGCCCGTCACCGGTCTCCCGGTCGGGGGGATCCAGGTCCGCATGGCCGACGTCGAGACCGTCCTGGTCCACGTGGTCCGCCGCTTCCACTACGAGATCGACGCCCTCCGGGGCGGTGACGTCGTCGGCTGGGTGAAGCCCGACTCCGTGCGCAAGGGCCTTCCGGAGTCGAACCTGGCTTCCGGAACGGCCGTGCGGATCCGCTCCGGTTCCTACCCTGCCGGGGCGCGCGGCGGCTTCTACCCGATGCAGGAGCTGACCCTGCGGGACATCCTCGCCGACTGCGAGGGCGTGGTGCGCTGGGGCGGCGACGACCCGAAGCCGGACGAGGCGCTGTTCTACATCGACGTGCGGCCCGGCGACGAACGGCTCGGCAGGGTCGCGGGGAAGATCTGGGACTGGAACTACACGCCCGGGCAGGGTTCCGGGGTCCTCGTGGACACCGTCCAGCCGCAGCGCCGGAGTTCTGCCGATCGTCTGGCAGCACAGCAGTCCTGATCACGGGAGCAGCGGGTCCGGACCACGCACGGTCCGGACCCGCTGCACCGGCGTTCGCGGGCCTAGAAGACCGACAGGCCCGTCAGGGTCGTGAAGCGGTCCAGGGCGGCCACGCCCGCCACCGAGTTGCCCCGGGCGTCCAGGCCCGGGCTCCACACCGCCAGAACACACTGGCCCGGGACGACCGCGACGATGCCGCCGCCGACGCCGCTCTTGCCCGGCAGGCCGACGCGGTACGCGAACTCGCCGGCCGCGTCGTAGGTCCCGCAGGTCAGCATCACCGCGTTGATCTGCTTGGCCTCGCTGCGGGTCAGCAGCCGCGAGCCGTCCGCCCGGAGCCCGTGCCGGGCCAGGAAGCGCCCGGCGAGGGCCAGGTCGGCGCAGGTCATCTCGATGGAGCACTGCCAGAAGTAGTGCTCCAGCAGTGCGGGCACCGGGTTGTCGATGTTCCCGTACGAGGCCATGAAGTGGGCGACGGCCGCGTTGCGGTCGCCGTGCTCCTGCTCGGAGGCCGCGACGTCGGCGTCGAAGCCTATGGCGGGGTTCTGGCTCTCCTGCCGCAGGAACTCCAGCAGTTCGCTGCTCGCGTCGCCCGTGAGGGTCTGGAGCCGGTCGGTGACCACGAGGGCGCCCGCGTTGATGAACGGGTTGCGCGGAATGCCGTTCTCGTACTCCAGTTGTACGAGGGAGTTGAACGGGTTGCCGGAGGGCTCCCGGCCGACCCGCTCCCACAGGCTGTCGCCGCCCTCGGCCAGGGCCAGGGCGAGCGCGAAGACCTTGGTGATGGACTGCGCGGAGAAGGGGACCCGCCAGTCGCCCACCCCGAAGACGTTGCCGTCGAGGTCGGCGACGGCCATCCCGAAGTGCCGCGGGTCCACCTCGGCGAGGGCCGGGATGTACTCGGCGGGCGTGCCGCTGCCGAGCAGCGGGGCGATGTCGGCCGCGATGCGCTCCAGCAGGGGCCCGTAGTCGGTGGGGGCGGCGTCGGGCACGGCGGTCAGTCCTTGGTGCCCCGGTGCAGCGCGACGATGCCGCCGCTGAGGTTGCGCCAGGCCACCTTGGACCAGCCGGCCTTCTGCAGCAGCCCGGCGAGCGCGGGCTGGTCCGGCCATGCGCGGATGGACTCGGCGAGGTACACGTACGCGTCGGGGTTGGACGACACGGCGCGGGCCACCGGCGGCAGCGCGCGCATCAGGTACTCGGTGTAGACGGTCCGGAACGGCGCCCACGTGGGCTGCGAGAACTCGCAGATCACGACCTGGCCGCCGGGCTTGGTGACCCGGTACAGCTCGCGCAGGGCGGTGTCGGTGTCCTGGACGTTGCGCAGGCCGAAGGAGATCGTCACGGTGTCGAAGACGTCGTCCTTGAACGGCAGCTTCGTCGCGTCGCCGGCGGTCAGCGGCAGCCAGGAGTGCTTCTTCTTGCCCTCCTGGAGCATGCCCAGCGAGAAGTCGCAGGGGACCACGTACGCACCGGTCGCGGCGAAGGGCAGCGAGGAGGTCGCCGTGCCGGCGGCCAGGTCGAGGACCTTCTGCCCGGGACGCGCGCCGACCGCCTTCGCGACCTCCTTGCGCCACACCCTGTCCTGGCCGAGGGAGAGGACGTCGTTGGTCAGGTCGTAGTTCGCCGCGACCCTGTCGAACATGGAGGCGACTTCGTGCGGCTGCTTGTCCAGGGAGGCCCTTGTCACTGGCGTTCGCCCCTCGGTGTGCGATGCGGATCGGCGGGTACGGCCCCATCCTCTCAGGCCGCGCCGCCCCCGCCGGTGCCGCCTCCCCCGGCGGTCGCGCCGCTCAGCGGCGCAGTGCCTCGGCCGGCTCGATCCGGGAAGCCCGCCATGCCGGATAGAGGCCGGCCAGTACACCGGTCAGCAGTCCGATGGCGGGCGCGGCCAGGACCGTGAGCGGGTGGATGACCGGCGTCCACTCCCTGATCACCGCGACGAGGACGACGGTCACGCTGCCCAGTGAGGTGCCCACGAGCCCGCCCAGCGCGCCGAGAGCCCCGGACTCGGCCAGGAACTGCAGGCTGATGTGGCGCCCGCGGGCGCCCAGGGCGCGGCGCAGCCCGATCTCGCCGGTGCGTTCCAGTACGGCGACCAGGGTCGTGTTGGCGATGCCGACCGCTCCGATGATCAGGCAGATCCCGGCGAGGACGAGGAACAGCTGGCCGAGGTCCGAGGACACGTTCGTCCGCAGGCTCTTCGGATCCGCCGGCGCGACCGCCTTGAGGTACTCCGGATGATCGGGGCGCAGTGCGGTCGGGGCCAGTTCCGCGACCTGCTGGGCCGCCCCCAGCTCGGTGGCGACGAGCATCCTGGCGTCGGTGCCCTGGGGAGGCCCGAAGACCTCCTCGGCCGTGCTGCGGGGCACGACGACGGACAGCAGCAGGTCCGCCTTGCGCTCCACGTCGCCGATGATCCCCACGACGGTGAAGGGTTCCTCGCCGATGAAGACCGCCGGATGCGTGGCGACCGTGGTGATCCCGAGCCGGGCGGCGGTGGCCGCACCGAGGACCGCGACCCGTTGCCGGGTCTCGGAGTGGTAGTCGTCGAAGAGCCTGCCCTGGTCGAGCGCGGGGACGGCGGCCCGCAGCGCGCCGGGGGACGCGGCGACGACGTCGAGCCGCTCGCCTCCCTCGTCCGCGCCGACGGGCGAGGAGCTCACGGTGGTGCCCGGGGGGAGCCGCACCCCGTAGTACACGCCGGCGTTCCTGACGCCGCCCAGGCGCTCGATCCGTCGGTCCGCGTCGGCGGGGAAGCCGGGGCCGGCGAACTCGTTCCGGCTCCGGGCCACGTCCTCGACGGTCACCTCGGTGGCACTGAGCACGCTGAAGCGGGCGTCGATCTGGGACGAGGTCGTCGCCGTCAGACCGAGGATGGCGACGAACGACCCGACACCCAGGACGGTGCCCAGGGCCGTCAGCATCGAACGGGCGGGGCGCTGCAGGATGCCGGCCAGGGACTCGGCGAGTGCGTCGCGCACGGCCAGCCGCGAGGGCCGTACGAGGCTCCGCGGCGGCCCTTGCGCCCGGCGGCCCCGGATGCGGATACGGGTCCGGACCCGACCGGTCATGCGGTCACCCCGGCGTGCTCCGCGGCGCGCTCGGAAAGGACGCCGTCCCGGATCGTGACCGTCCGGCCGCCTCGGCGGGCGACCTCCGGATCGTGCGTGATCACGAGGATGGTCATCCCGTCCCGGTGCAGTTCGTCCAGGAGACCGAGGACCGTCTGCGCGTTGGCGGTGTCCAGGTTTCCGGTCGGTTCGTCGCACAGCAGCAGGGAGGGGTTGCCGACCAGGGCGCGGGCGATGGCCACGCGCTGCCGCTCACCGCCCGACAACCGGGCGGGCAGCGCGTCGACGCGGTGGCCCAGCCCCACCCGCTGGAGGACTTCCCGAGCCCGGGGCACGCGTTCGCGCCGCGGGACCCCGTTGTAGAGCATGGCGAGGGCCACGTTCTCCTCGGCCGAGCGGTGGGCGAGCAGGTGGAAGGACTGGAAGACGAACCCGATGCGGCTGCCGCGCAGCGCGGTGCGCCCCGCGTCCCCGAGGGTGCCGGTGTCGATCCCGTCGAGTGCGTAGGTGCCCGAGGTGGGCGCGTCGAGGAGCCCCGCGATGTTCAGGAACGTGGACTTGCCGGAGCCGGAGGGACCGACGACGGTGACGAACTCGCCTGCTGCCACCCGCAGGTCGGCGGGGCGCAGCGCCTGCACCGGCGGCGGCCCGGGATAGGTCAGGCCGACCTGCCGGAACTCGATGACGGGCGGCGCGGCCTCGGCGTCCGGCGCGCTCGGCCCGTCCTCTGGGTCCGGGGCGTCCGGCGCGCCCGTCCCGTTCGGGGTGTCCATCACGGCCGGCCCGCCGTTCCGCCGCGTGCTCCCGGGGTCTGCTTCACGCCGGTGACCACGCTGTCCCCTTCGTTCAGGGTGCCCGGAGCACTGGGCACGACCTCGACGAAGCCGTCCCCGACGGTCCCCGCCTTGACCCCGACCCGGCGCTGTGCGCCGGAGGCGTCGACGACGGTCACGCTGGTGAGGCCGTCCGCTCCCGCCGACACGGCGCTCACGGGCACGACGAGGGCGGCCCCGTCGGTCGCGGCCGCCTCGATGGTCAGGCGTACGTCCTGCCCCACGAGAGAGGGATCGAGCGGCTGGTCGGGACGGATGACGAGGGCGTAGCCCGGCTGTCCCGCGGGCCCCTGGGCCTGGCCCTGGCCCTGACCCGGGCCCTGGCCGGACCCGCCGGCCGGGGCGGCGGCCTTCGGGACGGACAGCTTGTCGTCCACCGACTGCACCTGGGCGGCCGCGGTGATGCGGCTCACCTCGGACTGGATCTCCACCTTCTGTCCGGCGCGCACCAGACCCTTCTGGTGCTCCTTGAGCTGTGCCCGGACCACGAGCTCCCCGGCGGACAGGGTCATCGCGGTACCGGAGACGTTGCTGCCGACGGCCACGTTGAGGGCGTCCACCCGTGCGGGGAGCCCGTCCAGGAAGACCACCTCTCCGGCGGGCAGCATCGGTCCGGCCTTGGCCTGGGCCTCCGACAGCCGGCGGCGGGCCTTGTCGAGGTCCTCCTGGGCCCGGGTCACCGCCAGTTGGGGGTCGGACCCGCTGGAGGCCGGCTTGCCGGAGGGCGCAGCCGACGCCCCGGGCGCTCCGGTCGCTCCGGTCGCTCCACCTCCGGGTACCTCGGCCTTGGCGGCCGCCCGTGCGTCCTGCAGGGCCCGTTCCGCTCCGCTCACCGAGTCCTGGGCCCCGGTCACGGCCTGACCGCCGTCCGTCGACGCCGGCAGCGGGTCGTAGCCGATGGAGGCGTAGAAGGCGGTCAGCGCCGCCTTCGTACCGGCGCCGAACTGGCCGGCCTTGTCGCCGCCGCTGCCGTGGCCCATCGCGGCCAGTGCCCGCTGGAGCTGCGCGACATCATCACCGGTCGCTCCGGGCTTGAGGTCCCGGTACACGGGCGTCTTTCCGGGCAGGACGAACAGCGGGCGGCCGGAGATCTCCATGAGCACCCGTCCGGCGCCCGCCTCGCTCCCCTGCGCGAGCGGCAGTTTCGTCACCACCGCGGCCGCGGCGCCTTCGCCCCCGCCGGAGGGGGCGACCTGGACCGTCTGCGCGGCGCTCGCCGTACCCCGGACGATGAGCGTGTCGCGGAGCACCCTCTTCTCGACGCGGGACGTCAGCACGTCCACCGGCGGCGGCCCCGCTTCCGCGGCGGCCTGCGCGGGCGACTTGATCACGAACGAGGACCCCACACCGACCGCGGTGAGCAGGACGGCCCCACCCGCCACCGCCCCGATCCAGCGGCGACGGCGCGAAAGCCCGGCCGGCGCCGGGACCTTCTGAGAAACCACGAGTTCCGACTCCTTCATCCCGCTCCCCCGACGATCCGGGCCGCGCAGCCCCACCGTCATGACGACTCGTCAACTCCCTCTGAGCGACGGTCCCCACGCACAATCGCTTGATCCAAACCAAGTTGCGGAGTGCGAACGCTTCGCATTAACTGGCGCGCGACCTGGGCTTTTCGAACTCTAACCGAACAGCGCCGGTGTTCTGCGAATGACTTTCGAGACGTCATCTACCTCACAGTCCAACGGACTTGACAACGAAAGAAGGAAGCACATGCGCACCCGCAACGTACTGCGCGGCGTCGCCGCCACCGCCCTCACCCTCTCCGCCCTCGGCCTCGGCATGGGCACGGCCAACGCCGGCGACCGGGAGAAGGACGGCTACCTCACCAGCACCGAGTTCGGCCTGTTCTGCTACGAGAACCAGGAGAACTCCGTCTTCGACCTCTGGTACGCCGACGAGAACTTCACCGACGACTGGTTCAAGGGCTCGAGAAGCTGTGCGGGTCAGAACGTCAACGACAACACCCGCTCCTACCTGAACGGCGACGGCTGCGTCTGGTACGTGTTCACCGACATCAACATGACCGGCAGCCAGGGCTCGATCCCGTCCGGCTACCGCGGCAACGCCAGCGCCACGTACAAGGACAAGATCTCCTCCACGACCCCGGGCTGCTGACGAACGCGACGTTCCACGACCACAGATCACCAGACCTGACAACGGGGGAAGAATCCCATGCGTACTCGCACCATCCTGCGCGGCGTCGCCGCCACCGCCCTCACCCTCTCCGCCCTCGGCCTCGGCATGGGCACCGCCAACGCCGACGAGAGGGACGGCTACCTCACCGAAACCGAGTTCGGCCTGTTCTGCTACGAGAACCAGGAGAACTCCGTCTTCGACCTCTTCAGCGGCGACAAGAACTTCGGCGACGACTTCTTCAAGGGGTCCCGGAGCTGCGCCGGCCAGATGGTCAACGACAACACCCGCTCCTACCTGAACAGGTCGAACTGCGGCTGGTACGTGCTCACCAACATTGACTGGCAGGGCAGCCAGGGCTTCGTCCCGTCCGGCTACCGCGGCAACGCCACCGACACGTTCAAGGACCGGATCTCCTCGGCGATGAAGGGCTGCTGACGACCACGACGGCCCCCCGGCTCGCCGCTCCTTGATCCAGAACTGCGGGGGGCGAGCACCTCGCATTGGCTGGCGCGCGACCTGGACGTTTCGATCTTTGACCGACCGGTCCCTGGGGCCTGCGCGCGAGTCGCCAGAACGTCATTCAGCTCACCGACCACAAGACTTGATAACGGGAGAACAACCTCATGCGTACTCGCACCGCACTGCGCGGCGTCGTCGCCGCCGCCCTCACCCTCTCCGCCCTCGGCCTCGGCATGGGCACCGCCAACGCCGACGGCTGGAAGGACGGATACCTCGACAACACGGAGTTCGGCCTCTTCTGCCAGACGAACTACCAGAACTCCGTGTTCGACCTGAGCGCCACGGACGACAACTTCGGCGACGACTTCTTCAAGGGGTCCCGGAGCTGCGCCGGCCAGATGGTCAACGAGAACACGCAGTCGTACATCAACAACAGCTGCGGGTTCTACGTCTGGACCAACTCCGGCATGTGGGGTGACAAGGGCTTCATTCCGGAGGGCCACCGGGGCAACGCCTCGGCGACCTTCAAGAAGAGGATCTCCTCCGCCGCCCGCATCTGCTGACGACCAGAGCATTCCACCGGTACGCCGCCCCACCCGTCCACGCCGGGTGGGGCGGCGTACCGCAGCCCCCTACCGCTGTTCCCGGAGCACCGATGACCCCCTCGCACCCCTCCCGCAC
>NZ_JARAYQ010000270.1:0-10790 GCF_033794505.1 Streptomyces sp. MB09-01
CTCGTGCGCAGCCCCCAGGTCCCTCAGCGTCTGATCCACGACACCCCACCCTCTCTCCCGCCGTACGGCGTGCTGGCCGGGCCGCGGTGGCGGCCGGTCCCAGCGTGCCGCAGCCACCCGGCCGCCGACCCGGATCCGGGGGAAACGCCACCCCTCCAAGGGGGCGTGCGGCTCGGGGGTTCCCGGGTCCCGTACGGCGAGCCCCCTCGCGGGTGCGGTGGACCGGGGTGGTCGGTGCCGGTGCGCTGACGCGGTCAACGGGCGTAGCGTGGTGGGGTATGAGCGAGGTTGTGGAAGCCAGGGGTCCGAAGGTTCCGCCGAGTTATCCGCCGAAGTCGCCGCCGCCGCAGAAGAAGCCGGTGGAGGCGCCGAGGCCGCAGCCGGCGACGAAGCCGAAGTCGCTCACCGGGGTGCCGGCCCGGCTGGTCGTCACCAGCCGGCGGGCCCGGGTGCTGGCTTTCCGGGCGGACCAGTGGGCGGCGAGGAAGGCCGCCGGGCAGGCTGCGCTGGCCGTCGCCGAGTGGGACTACCCGCTGCTGGACGAGCACGACTTCCTCAAGGCCGTCCACGGCCTTGTCCGCGCGGCCGTGGCGGCTGGCGGGAAGCGTGTCAGCGTCCACCTCGCCGACCAGGACGCGAAGGTCCTCGTCATGGTCCTCAACCACCTGGCCGACGGACCGGACGGTGCGGGACCTGTGCCGCCGGAGGTGGCGGTACTGCGCACGGTGGAAGCCTGCGGCTCCCACACCGACCACGACGGGCACGCCTGGTGGGCGCTCCTCGACGCCGAGCCCCGGCCGAAGAAGCGCCTGGCCTAGCAGGGGCTTCCGGGCACGATCGGGTCTCCCGTCCCGGTCGTCGCAGAGCGGGTTGGATGCTGCCGGCCGGGCGGTGACCTGGCGACGTGTGGGGGCAGCCGGGAACCTGCACGCGGTCGGCAGCGCCACGGGGCCGGGAGCGGCCTGTCCGAAGGCGACTCCCCGCACCAGCTATTGCACTCCTCCACCGGCTCGGGCCTGACGATGACGCGCTGGTCCGGGTGTGAGCCCCACCCGGACAGAGTGATCTCGGCCGGAGTGCTGGGCGCCAGGCCGCAGATAGTGATGCGTGTGTGGGGAGCCAGCGCTTGACGGTATTCGTGGCGGCTCCGCATGCGTTCGCCGTCGGCGCGTCGCATGACTGCGGTGTAGGTCTGCCGTGCGCTGGGGCCGTCGTTTCAGCGTTTGACGCGGTTTCGGACGGCGAGGATCGCGAGGCCCAGGAGGATGGGTTCGGTGAGGCGGGATGTCATCTCGATGTAGGTGCCGGCGGTGGTCAGGCCCTGGCCGGAGGAGCGGAACACCACCGAGTTGAGCGTGACCTTCATCGCCTTCTCGAAGCGCTTTGTGGTGAACCGGTTCCCGGTGGGGTTCCGGGGATCGGCTTTGTCGATCACGAAGGTGACCTTGCCTCCCCCGGCCGGCACCGTGCCGGTGGCCCGCTGCTTCGGGTCGTCCTGTGGCAGCCCGAACCCCATCATCAGCACGACGGTGGCCAGCATGCAGACCGCCAGCCAGCTCAGGGCGCGGGAGGCCCGCAGGCCGTAGCCGGACAGCGCCCAGTAGGCAGTCAGCAGACTTCGCTCGCTGCGGGGGATGTCGCCGGCATGGCGGCGCATCTCCATCTCCCCGTAGTAGAAGTCAGCGGCACCCGGCTCGTGCTTACCGTCCTCGAACGCCTTGCGCAGCGCCCGGTACACTGGCGCCAGCTGCAGCGGCCCGACACGCCCCGCGTCGGATGCGGCCCTGTTCCAGCCCGGTACCGCGGCCGGCTGTCTGGCGCGCCAGTGGTGCTCCTCGGCAAGGGCGCGGCGCTGGGTGAACCGCAATGGCAGCCAGCCTCGCCAGTGTCTGCCGGAGGGGACCGTGGCGAAGGAGCAGGCGCCCTCCAGGCGCACCTGGTCCAGGTGCACGGTCCCGGTGAAGAGGCACTCCGACAGGTCGAGGTCGGACAGGACCAGGTGGGCCGCGTCCACTCCGCGCAGCGAGGCCATCCGCACCGAGGCATCGGGGTCGCTTGCGAAGAGAGTTTCGTCCACCTGCTGTCCGCGGGAGTCCAGGAACGGATCGGTCTCCGCTGCGATGGTGAGGGGGTACTCGAAAACGGCGTGGTCGAAGTCCACCTTCGTGTAGCGCAGACGTATTTCGGCTATGGACGACCAGCGGGTGCGTCGGCACTCCAGGTTGCGCGCGGCGAACGAGAGGGTGATGGGGCTGCCGAACACCGCCCCGGAGAAATCGACCCGCCCGGCACACACCAACGGCCCCAGGCTGGCCGCACGCTCAACGGTCGCCGACCCGAAATCGGCGTTGCCTTCGAAGGTCGCCGACTCGAAGTCGACGCTTCGCTCAAAGGTCGCGCTCGAGAATGCGGCGTCACCCCCGAAGACGGCCAACCTGAACATGGCGTCCTGCTCGAAGAGGGCCGAACTGAACTCTGCACCAGGCCTAAACGTCGCTGCCCCGAACATGGCGAAGTCTTCGAAAATCGTCGACTTGAACATGACGGCACCCTCGAAGGTCGCCGCGAGGAACTGTGCGCCACTCCTGAACTTCGCCGACCCGAAGGCGGCCAAGGCTGCGAACGTCGCCGACTCGAACACGGCGGCACCCTCGAAGGTCACCGAAGCGAACTCGGCAGCACCCTCGAAGGTTTCGCACGCTCCGGCGCACCACGGGGCGCACTTCTTCGCCGCGTCACCCGGCCGGGTCAATGGATCAAGTAACAGCCGTTCTGCGGGATTCTTCGCATGCGTGACCGAAAATCGAACGAACTTATTCCTTCGTGAGGGCTGATGGCGGCCTGGGAACGGTGATTCGACCGCGGGACAGGACGGCGTCCTGTCCCGCGGTGCGGTGCGTCCGGCCGGTCAGCCGCCGGCGGCCGGGTTCAGAAGGAGACGTCGAAGTAGTCGATGTTGGTGAACTCGACCCGGAGCTGGTCGGCCCGGGTTCCGCCGTCCTTGAAGTAGACCTCCTGCAGTCCCTCGGCGACGATCGCCCGCAGGTCGCGGTCGGCGGCGCCCTGGGCACGGGCGAAGAGACGCTGGGCGTAGGCGGCGGGAAGGCGGACGGTGAGTCGGCGCACCCGGCCGTCGTCGGTGGTGCCGACGGCCGCCGTGTAGCCGAAGCGGGCGCGGGTCTCGACGGTGATGCCGGTGCTGGTGGCGGCCTCCTTGCGGCGGCGGCCACGTACCACCGGCTGCCAGCGGGTGCGTACGGCTGTGTCGATGCGGTCGGCGACCGGCTTGGGCGGGGTTTTGCGGTCGCCCTTGCGGTAGCGCTCGACGGAGCGCTGGCTGACGCCAAGCTCGGCGGCGATCGCGCGGGTGGTCTTGAGCTTCTTGAGCAGGAAGTTGATCCGGCCCTTGAGGGTTTTGGGTGGGTCTTGGGTGTAGGCCTCCTGGTCGGCGCGGACGATGGCGTCCTCGATCTCTCCCACAGCGGTTCAGCACTCAGCGCGGGTCCGGGTGATGCGGGGTGAGCGGCCTGTCGGGCGTGGCCTCCGGCGCCTCGTCGCCGGAGGCCACGGCCGTCTATTCGCCGTCGTCGAGGACGGCGTCGCCGCCCTTGATGTGGCGGGCGGGGTTGAGGCCCTTCTCCATCAGGTCCACCGCCCACGCCATCTCCTGCACGCCCCTCCAGCTTGGCGAGACCCGGGGTGGGGCCGAGGCGGAAGCCGCCCATCAGCGGCTTGCCCGAGGCCGCGTACGGGAAGAAGTCCAGCGGGGAGGCGCCGGGGCTGGGGTAGACGACGCAGTCGGAGAGCACCGCGAGGGGGAACAGGCCGGTGAGTTTGACCATGTTGGCGAGCTTGCGGTGCATGTTGACCCGGGCCTTGGAGATGACGGCAGCGCGGATGTCCGGGCGCCAGGTCGGGCGCTGCATGGCGGGCCAGGGCTCGCCGTCGCGGTAGGTGCGGCCCTGGGGGCGTTCGCGGAGCTTGCCGATACCGCCCTTCACGGTGGCCTTGATCGCGGTGAGGACGGCGGCCATCGCCGGGTCGGCCTGCTTGTGGTGCTCCATCGCCGCCAGCAACTCGGCGTCGGTGACATCTGCGGTGACGCCGAGGTCGGCGAGGGTGTCGACGTACGCGGTCTTGAGCCGGTCGTGCCACGGGTCGAGGTAGGCGCCGGTCTCTCGGCGCAGGTAGGCCTCGATGGGGTGGACGTCGTGGCCGAGTTCCTGGGCGTAGGCGAGGGTGTGGGTCTGGTACCAGGCCGGGCCGGTCGGGCGGGTGCCGTCCGGGGTGAACGGGGAGGGCAGGCGCGGATCGAGGTCGATGTGGGAGAGGTCGGCCAGCCAGGAGCCGGGGATCTTCTTGCTGAACACCGGCTGGTGGAAGTGATCGGGCGCAGACAGGCCGACCACGAGGCGGGCGGCTGCCGCGAGGAACGCGGTGTTCAGGTCCAGCCCGACCGCGTACGGGAGCAGGCACTCCTCGTCGGAGAGGAGGGCGGGGTCGCGGACCCACTGGTAAGCCTCCTCGTTCAGGAAGCCTCCCGTCCAGCCGGAGTTCACGACGACCGGGTGTTCGGCGATCGCCTCCGGCGGCGCCGGGTCCACCGGCTCCGAGCCCAGGGATCCCAGGTTGTGGCCCGAGACCCAGGTGCCGTTCTCCTGCACGGCGCGGGTGGGCGGGCGCAGGGCGGTCATCAGCTCCAGGCCGGAGACGGCGGTGGAGCCGCGCGGGGTGATGACCCGCTGGGCGTAGACGCCGAGGACGCGGGCGATGTCGGCCGGAGCCATGTCGGCGACGCCCGGCCAGGAGCGTGCATCGAGGGCGTCCCAGGACAGGACCGCGAGCTGCACGCACTGCCGCGCGCTGCCCTGGGCCTTGCGGTAGATCCGCGGCCACGGGCCGAAACCGCGCTGGGTGAGCTGCCACTTCGCCTTGGCGATCTGCTTCACCGTCGGGTGGTCGTCCGCCAGGCGCAGTGAGCGCCGCTCCTCACGGCCTTCCAGCCGCTCGGGGAGGCCGAGTTTCACGGCGGCGGAGGCGGTGAGCACGATCAGCGGGTCGGAGTCCTTGCCGCTGCGGTTCAGGCGCGCAGCGCCCAAACCGGAACTTCAACGTCCACTCCACCAGCTCGACCACCGTGGTGGCCGGGCAGTCCAGCACGATGCCGTCCACGGCGTAGGCGTTGCCGTCGCCGTCGAGGACGGCGAGCGGGCCGTGCGGGAACCGGGGATCAGCCGCAGTGGTGGCGGGCTTGGCGGCCTTCTTCGCGGCGGGGCGCCGCGACGTCGCCGCCGGACGGCCAGCGGGCTCGGCAACGGCCTGGCTGCTGGGCGCGGCTGACGGTGCGGCGGGCGCGGCTCGGAACGTCCCGCTTCCCAGTTCTTCACCGACTGGGTCGTGGTCTGCAGGGCGAGACAGGCCCGGGTGATCCCGGCCGCCTCGCGCAGCCGGGCCCGCTCCGCCGGCGGCGGCATCTCGGGCTCACCCGTCAGCAGGGAATCCACGGCCGCGAACAGCTCATCCTCGGTTGGCATGCCCCAGCCCTAGCATGCTTCGGTTCCCGCTCACGTGCAACGGGCCCCGGATCCGGATCACCTAGTCTCAACGGACTTTCACCGAGAGCTCCATCAGCGGGAACGGGCTCCGGGCAGCGTCAGAACGGTGGTTCGTCGGAGTAGGTGTTATTCCAGGAGTCGGGGGCCGGGGCGACGCCTGGCGGGACCTGGAGGACTCGGACGGCGTCCGCGATGCGGCCGAGATCGATGAGGTGGCGGGCCAAGACGGGGCTGGTCTCAGCGGGGTGCTGTTCGAGGACAGCGACGGCTTCCTCGAGGCGGCCGGCCCCGGCAAGCAGGCCCGAGAGGGACCAAGCCGCGTCCAGGTGCCGCCTTCGGGATGCGCCCGGGCCTGCTCGATCGCCTCGTCGCGCAGGCCGCAGTCGACCATGAGGGGAAGCCGCCACGCCGCTCCTTGAGGGCATCGAGGTAGGCCAGTCCGTCGTGGGCGCGGCCGTGCTCGGCGTGCAGGGTGCACAGCGTGTCCACGACGCAGTCGTCCGCGCCGTACGGGGAGTCCGCCAGGGCGTGCATCACCGCGATCGCGTCGTCGACCAGGCCGTGCCGGACCAGGAGCTGGGACAGCACATGGGCGACATGCCACATGCCGTCGGACTCCTCGGCGAACGTCCGGTAGACGGAGATCGCTCCCTCCACGTCCCCGTGTTCCTCCAGCACCTCGGCCAGGCTCCGCGCGGCGTGCCCGAGGGTCTCGGTGGCCGCGTACGCGCGCAGTTCCTCGATCCGGTCATGCCGGGCCAGCAGGTCGGCCAGCGCGTCGCGACCGTTGACCGATGTGACGACCCGACGGCGCAGCAAGGCAATGGCCTCGTCGATGCGGCCCTGCCTTTCCCGGACGGTGGCGAGCAGGTCGAAGGCGTTGGACGGCTCCAGGCGCAGCCGGTGGCAGTCGGGGTCGTCGCAGGCCGGGTCCGCGGCCCCGATCCGTGCCTGGAGCAGCCCGCCACCTCCTCATCGCGGCCTGCGGCTTCGGCGACATCGACCAGGGTCTGGGCGAGGAACCAGCCTTCGAACCCGGGCTGCAGGAGGACGAACGCCTCGGGAGCCTGGCCGTGGCGGGCCAGCAGGCGCGCGACGAAGTCCACGACCAGGGGGTCCCCCGCCT
This sequence comes from Streptomyces sp. MB09-01, assembly GCF_033794505.1. Lineage (NCBI taxonomy): Bacteria > Bacillati > Actinomycetota > Actinomycetes > Kitasatosporales > Streptomycetaceae > Streptomyces > Streptomyces sp. MB09-01. Next base: position 6,682 of record NZ_JARAYQ010000270.1, read on the forward strand.
GCGCGTACGGACGGCACAGCGCGATCGCTTCGTCGGGCCGCCCCCAGACCTCCAGCAGTTCGGCCCGGGCCCGGGCGGCCGGCCACCAGCCCGTCGCGACGTACGGGGCAAGCACGTCCAGCGCGGGCTCGTACTGCTGCCCCTCGCCGAGCAGCCGCGCGCAGAACCACTCCCCGCTCCGGGCCCGGAACTCCACCTCAGGCTCATGGCCGAGCTCCAGAAGCCGGGTGACCAGCGACGAAGGAATGAAGCCCGACAAGGTCCGGGCACGAGATTCAAGATCAGCAGCGTCCATGGCCCCGCACCCTAGCCACCGCCTCTGACACACCCCAGTTAAGACAAATCCCTGGCGCACTCGATGGGGTGCACCTGGCACACGAGCGAAACCGCGCCCCCAGCAGGCAGGTTGCCGAGGGCATGAACCACGAGAACGTGATCACGATCGAGATCCGGGGCCAGGAGCCGGCTGCCGTCGAAGCGGCGCAGCGGATCTCCGAGCTGTTCCTCTCCAGCGGCCCGTGCCGGCTGCGCCGCACCCCGGGCGAGGCGGAGGTGCAGGTGTTGGTGTAAGCGGACGTCGCCCGGAGCCCGGACGAGGGCGGCTACCTCGACCCCGGGGACCGGGCGGAGGACGCAGGCGCGTTTCTGCGGTGAACCCGCTCCCCCAGCGGAGTGAGGCACCCCCAACCCCGGCTCGGTCCCGCAGCCGGTGACCCGCTATCACCAGGCTCATGATCAAGAACTTGCGCCGGGGCCTCATGGCCGCCGCACTCACCTTCGCCGTCCTCGCTCCCGCCTCCCCGGCCCAGGCCGACGAGGTCCCTCATGGACGGGATCACCGCCCTGCCGGTCGCGGACGAGATCCGCGACGGCTACAAGCGGGAGCTGTACCCGCACTGGAAGGACGACGACAAGAACGGCTGCACCGCCCGCAACGACGTCCTCATCGCCGAAGCGATCGAGGCCCCGACCATCGGCTCCGGCTGCTCCCTGACCGGCGGCACTCCTACTACGACGACGTCCTCGTCCAGGGCCCGTACGGCGTCGACATCGACCACCTCATCCCGCTCGCCGAAGTCCACGACAGCGGCGGCTACGGCTGGACCACCGAGCGGCGTCGGCGCTACGCCAACGACCTCGGCTCCGACGTCACTCTCGTCGGCGTCTCCGCCCGCTCCAACCGGCAGAAGTCCGACCAGGACCCGGCCACCTGGATGCCCATGGCCCAGGTCCACTGCCGCTACCTCGGCGAATGGGTCGCCACCAAGCACCGCTGGGCCCTCGCCGTCGACCCCGCCGAGCGCGAGGCGCTTCTGCGGTACGCGGCCGACTGCCCCAACGCCCGCATCACCTACGACCCCGCCGCCTGACCCACCGATGCAGCCGCACCGACGCCCCTGCCCGCGTGTTGATCTTCCGGTTGTCCGCGGTCGCGGTGGCCGCGAGTAGCGGCACCTGCTGGCGTGTCCACGTGGTGCGTTCGGGAGTGGTGGCCGGGGCGTCGATGTGGGGATTCACCTACCGGTGGTGAGTGGGTACTGGTAGGTGTGGAGCCGTCGAGGCCGGGGTGTTCGTGTCGGGTGGGGTGGGTGTCATGGCGCAAGTGGTGTGCGTGCACGGGATGGGCCAGCAGTTACAGGGCGAGGACCGCCTGCGGTCCGTGTGGTGGCCGGCTCTGAGCGACGGCCTGCGTCGGGCCGGAGCGGAAGGTCTCGTGGCTGAGGCGGACGTCGCGATGGGCTTCTACGGGGATCTGTTCCGCCCCGCCGGGCAGTTCCTCGCCGCCGGCGACCCGCCCTACACCGCCAGGGACGTCGAGGACGGCTTCGAGCGTGAACTCCTGGCCGCGTGGTGGCAGGCTGCCGCGGAGACGGACCCGGAGGTGGCTTCGCCCGATGCCACGGACGCCCTGGTCGCCGCCCCGCGGTCGGTTCAGGCCGCACTGCGCGCCCTGTCCGGTTCGAAGTTCTTCGCGAACCTGGCACTGCGGGCTGTGGTCTCGGACCTCCAGCAGGTCCGCGCCTATCTGACCAACCAGAAGACGCGCGAGGAGGCCCGTGGCCGGGTCATGGAGCGGATCGGCCCGGACACCCGCGTGGTGGTCGCGCACTCGCTCGGCTCGGTGGTCGCCTACGAGGCCCTGTGCGCATTGCCCGGGCACGGGGTGCGGGCGCTGGTGACGATCGGCTCGCCGCTGGGCATCCGCAACCTGGTCGTCGACCGCCTCCAGCCGGCCCCCGCCCGCGAGGGCAAGGCGGTACGCGGGGCGTGGCCGGGCGGCGACGAGCTGGCGTGGACGAACCTGGCCGGGACCGGGGACGTGGTCGCTCTGGTGAAGGACCTGCGCCCCGTCTTCGGCAACCGGCTGCGCTCCGCCGTGCTGTCCAACGGCACGCACGCGCACGACGCCACCTCCTACCTCACCGATGCGCTGTGCGGGCAGGCGATCGCAGAGGGCCTGGCATGAGCGGTACCGACAGCACGACGGACGGGCCGCGCAGGTTCCTGATAGCTGCGGTGGTCGCGGACTACCCGAAGAACCAGGAGTGGAACCGCCCCGGCCTGGTGCAGGCCCGCGACAGGGTCGTCGACCTGTTCACCGGCACGCTCGGATACCGCCTGTACGACCCTCTGCCGCTGAGTCCGACCAGACAGCAGCTGACCGAAGCCCTGCGCGCGTTCTGCCGCTCACCAGAGCGCCGCGAGGACGACCTGCTGACGCTCTACCTGTCCTGCCACGGCGAGATTCTCGACGGCGGCGAAGAACACGTGCTGCTCACCACCGACACCGACCCCAACGACCTGGTCGGGACCGCCCTGCCCACCGCGGAGCTGACGCGTGCCATGCTGCGCGACACCAGCATCCGCAGGGTGATGCTCCTGCTGGATGCCTGCTACATCAGCCAGGGCGGCAACCAACTGGCCGCCGCCGCGCTGGAGCGCCTGGGCGCCACCTGGGGCACAAGTTCCGGGTCGGGGCTGGTGGTCGTCTCCTCAGCGCAACCGCACCAGACCGCGACCGCCGGCCTGTTCCCGAAGCTCCTGGGCGACGCGGTCACCAACTTGTCGGTCGCCGGGCACGGCCCCGGCACCCTGTCGGTGAACGCCGTCGTGCAGCACATAAACGGCGCCAAGGACCGGCCCGGCAACCAGCGGATCGGGCTCGCCATGGTCGGCCTGGACGGCGAGCCGCCCCCCTTCTTCCCCAACCCCCGCCACGATGTGCACCTCAACGAGGTCGATCTCGCCCTCCAGCAGGCGGCCGCCTTCGACCAACAGGACCGGCGGCGCGAGAGCGAGTTCACCTCCCGCCTACTGGTACGCGCCATGGCCTACCAAGGCGCCCCGGGCGACGACCTCACAGCCCCGGCCTGGTGGTTCAGCGGCCGCCACTACGCCCTGCACGACCTCGCCACCTGGCTCAACACCCCCGCCGGCAGTGAGGAATCGGCGTGCCGGGTGGTCACCGCCGCCCCCGGCTCCGGCAAGACCGCAGTGCTTGGCCTGATCGCCGCCCTATCCCACCCCGAACGCCGCCGTACCGTCCCGACCCGCGCGCTCGGCCTGTCGCAGGACCTACTCGCACCCGGCACGATCGATGTCGCCGTCTACGCCCAGCGCCTGACCGACGCCGATGTCCTGGACGCCATCGCCGCGGCCGCTCGCCTCCGCACCGGCACCGTCGGTGAACTCCTCGACGCCCTGGACCACCGCACACGGCCGCTAACCGTTCTCATCGACGCACTCGACGAAGCCGCTACCCCCGACACCCTCTGCGCCACCGTCCTGCGCCCGCTGATCGAACACTCCCGAGGCCGCATCCGCCTGCTCCTGGGCACCCGCCCCTACCTCCTGCCCCGCCTCGGCATCGACCCCGGCGACACCGGCCAGGTCATCGACCTCGACAGCCCCCGCTATGCGGACCGGGAAGCCCTCACCACCTACACCGCCCGCACCCTCCTCCAGGCCCGCAGCACCTCCCCCTACCGCGAGCGACCCCACGCAGTGCGGCGGGTCGCCCGCGCCGTCGCCTCCGCTGCCGGAAAGTCCTTCCTCATCGCCCGCATCACCGCCGGCACCCTCGCCGCTTCCCCCACCATCCCCAACCC
>NZ_JARAYQ010000271.1:0-10713 GCF_033794505.1 Streptomyces sp. MB09-01
GGTCCGGCAGGATTCCGGGGGGGCGGGGTGCCTGCGGGATGGGGCGGCGCGCAACTCCTTCCCGGCTGCTTTCAGCGCTCCGCCGCCCCATCCCGACGGCCACCAGCCCCCGCGGATCCCTGCCGGACAGATGCCCCTCCACGTCGCCGTGATCATGGACGGCAACGGCCGCTGGGCCCAGCAACGTGGTTTGTCCCGCCAGGCCGGCCACCAGGCCGGAGCCGCCGCCGTACGCGAGACGGTCCACGGCGCACTGGAGATCGGCCTGCGCCACCTGACCCTGTACACCTTCTCCACCGAGAACTGGAAACGCGACGCCGAGGAAGTCGACGCAATCCTCGACGTCGTTCGCGCTGAACTGACCGACAATCCCTTCCGCGACCTCGACGTCCGCATCCGCTGGCACGGCCGCACCGGCAAACTCCCCACCGACATCAGCGACCTGCTGCGCCGACGCGAACGCACCACCCGCGAACGCACCGGCCTGACCCTGACCATGTGCATCAACTACGGCGGCCGCGACGAGATCACCCGCACCGCCGCCCACCTCGCCCGCCAGGTCCGCGACGGGCACCTCCACGCCGACCACATCAGCGAGAAAGATTTCGCCCGGCACCTGCCCCACCCCGACATGCCCGACGTCGACCTGCTCTGGCGCACCGGCAGCGAACAACGCACCTCCAACTTCCTGCCCTGGCACGCGGCCTACGCCGAGCTCCACTTCACCCACGACTGCTGGCCCGACATCGACCGCCGCCACCTCTGGCAGGCCATCACCGAATACAGCCACCGGCAACGCCACCACGGCGCCACACCCGCAACCACAGCCACCTGAAACAGGTCGACGACACCTACCGCCGGTTGATGAACCGGCAGCTCAGGGTGAAGGAGTCCCGCCACCGCCTGGCCCGCGCGATCTGCCACGGCGGCCGCGGCCAGATCCGCCAGGCGTACCGCGAGGGCCAGGAGGACCAGCTCGCCGCCCTCGGCCTGGCCGCCGCCCCGCCGTGGCGGCCGACAAGACCGACGCCGTGCGCGCCGCGTACCTGGAGGGCCGCTCGATCGCCGTCCTCGCCCGCGACCACGGCGTCAGCCGCGGCGCCATCCGCACCGCCGTCGCCGACCTCCTGCCCGACCGCACCGCCAGCGAGGAGGACGCCCCGGCCCTGGAGCTGCCGGTTGCCCTCGACATGCCGGGCAAGGTCGCCGACTTCCTCCGCGCCTGCAAGCTGGACGACGCCGAGCGGGCCGCGCTCGACCAGGGGACGACCGTACGGCGCGGCCAGGGCTACACCCTGCGCGTCACCGCCGCCCCGGCCGTGCACCACCGACTCCTCGCCCGCTGCCAGCCGATCGACGGCGGCCCTGGCGCTCCGGCGGTCTCTGCCAGCGAAAGGCCCGCCGCGAGTACGAGAACCGCGTCAGCACCCTCACACCTGTGACATGGCACGCTAACGGCGAGAGGACCCTGGCCCCTCTGGCTAGGGTCCTCTCGCCGTTCTGCAGTGCAGGTTTCACGAGCGAACCCACGCTAGGCTCGAGGTTGTAGAGGCCGAATCGCCGCCGGTTCGCCGCAGGGGTCCTTGAAGATTCGGCGAACTCGTCGGTTTCCGGTGGTCGGCGACAGCATGATCGAGGCCGCCATCTGCGACGGCGACATCGTCACCGTGCGGAAGGCCGACAGCGCGGACCACGGCGACATCGTCGCCGCCATGCTGGACGGCGAAGCCACCGTCAAGCGCCTGCGCCGCGAGAACGGCCGGGTCTGGCTCATGCCGCACAATGCCGCCTACCAGCCGATCCCCGGCGACGACGCCGTTATCCTCGGCAAGGTAGTCGCCGTCCTGCGCGCGCTCTGAACCAGGACGCCCTGCGCCGCCCATGGGACGTTCCTCCTTGGCGCGGCGTACGCACGCGGCCCCTGCACGAGCCCGGCAGAACGCCGGCACGGACCAGCCCAACGACGGGACCCCGACTTGACCCTGATGCCCGGAGCACGCGTGCCGGGACGGACCTGGACGGTCCGCCTCACCGGCCACCACGATCACACCGTGTCCGTCACCTGCAGCACCGCCGCGTGCCGGATGCCGCCCCGCTCCAAGGACGCCGCGGGCATGCGCCGCTTCGCCGCCGAGCACATCAAGGCCCACGGACGCCTCGCGGGCACCCGCCCCAACGCCGCCTGTAGTTGCGGCAGCGCGCAGTGCGCCCTCCACGAGAACCCCGTCCACTGCGCGGGAACCAGCCTGCTGGTCCTCGTCCACAACCCGGCCGTCGGCCAGGTCTGGACACTGGCCGAGGTCTGCCAGACCTGCGCCCGGAACATCCCGCACATCACCATCCTGGCCACGGCCAAGCCGGCCGTCCCCGCCCCGGCCGCTCCCTCCGTGGAGCAGCCGGCGCAGCGCACCGCGGTACCGGGCGGGTTCTCCTCACCGGAAGCTGCTCCCGACCCTTCACCGGGTCGGCGCCGGCCCCATCGTCCGCACCGGTCGCGGGGCTGATTTTGGAACGGCGCGACCGCCGGGTCCTCGAAGCGGCGCCTGCTCCGCGGCCGATGAATGGGCACGGCCTGGGTCAGCGTCGGGTGACGCCGTAGCCGGTGTCGTTGAGGGCGGCCGTCCAGACCTCCCGGTTGAACCACTTCGTGATGTCGGGCGTCATGGCGGTGATGGTGTCCATCCGGGCCTGCCAGTCGGTACCGGTGGGCCGCTTGTCCTGGCAGCCGGTGCAGCCGTCCTCGCCGTGGATGTGGCCGGCCATCCAGGCGTTGACGGCGACGTTGACGATGACGCCGTAGAGGTCGCCGCCGCTCTCCTCCAGGGCGTCGGGGACACCCCCGAGGATGAGCGCCAGCTCCGGGTTGTCGACCGGCGGCATCGGCGCGCGTCCCACCTGGCCGGGCGTGCTGCTGGTTTCGGCCGCCTGCCGTTGCTGGGCGATGTTGGCCGCGAGGCCGACCGGGTCGAAGTACCGCCAGGCGGAGCGCTCCTGGATCCCGAGCCGCTCGGCTACGGCGCGGATGTTCTGCTCGATGGTGTCGGCGACCGTACCCGGCCGGACGGTCACACCCCGGTGGGCCAGCTCGACCAGCGTGTCGGCGACCGCTTCCTTGAACGCCTTCGTGTTCCTCATGGGCGCCATCCTTCAGGAAGCCGTCGCCCGCAGGATCGCCGAACTGGAGGCCGAGTGAACTCCAGCCGAGATCGGCCCCACCCAGGCCCTGTCCGGCTGGTCATCGCGCCGTAGGCTCGGGTCCATGCACGCCACCCTGACGGACTACGCCCGATGCGTTTTCGGGGACGAGTACCGAAGCACGCCGCCGTGCGACCGTCAGCACGACGAGGCTCTCTTCATCGGGGAGCTGACGTTCGCCAGCGCCGATGCGATCCTGGCCATGCTGCGGGAACTGTGCCCGAGCTTGGTCGACGGATACCTGCCTGTGCGGATCCGCAACCTCGCGTATCGGCTCGTTCTCCTTCAGAGGCCCGATGAACCAGCGCTGATGAGGGAGGCAGCGGGCAGCCTCTATGCCCACGGGCCTGACTGGGACGACATCGCCGCCGATCTTGAACGACGGGCCGCCGTTCTGGAAGCGGCAGCATAGGCGCGGCTTCGTCTCAGCGCGGCTGCGGGCCGCCTCGCGCCAGCTGGGGCGGTCCGCGTGCGCGGCTGCGGTGTCCGTGCTGAGATCGGGCGGGTGAAGGATCCCTTCGGCTGTGATGATCCGTCTCTGCTGGCGCTCGGAGCCCCGGCGGACCGCGCCGCGGCCCGACGAGCGGTAGCCGCGCACGCCACCGGCCCTGAGGACCTGGCCCGGCTGCTGGACATGCTTGGCCTTCTTTCCCCACCCACTCCTGAGCTGGCGGTTGATCGGTAAGAGGACGTGGCGGGAGGGCGGGCTCGGTGTGCGGGTCGGGCCCGGCTGAGCCGGTGGGAGGCGCTCGCCGAAGTCCGGCCCTGCCGGGCGCCTGCCCGTTCCGCCCTGGGGCATGCCGGCCGCTGCCCGATGTGACAGCGCCGGAAATCAGCTCCTCGTGCCGCCGGGCGGGCCCGGCGAGCGCCGTCGGGGGACAACCTGGTGGTGGCGGTGCGGGCTCAGATGGCCGCGCACCCATAAGCATCCAAGCCGGGCGGGTGCGACGCTGGGGCATGGAGGGGGCTCATCGAGGGAGGTTGCGGTGCGGCCCGTCTGGAGCGGGGCGATCAGCTTCGGCTTGGTCACTTCTCTGAACTAGAGAGATGGCTTGCCGTTCCGATGATCATGCCGGGCTTGATGGGGTGATTCTTGGAGTCGGCCAGGCTGCTCCTCGCTCCTTGATCTGATTTCAGCAGGTGCCCTGCCCTGCAGTCCAAGCCTGATCTATGGCTGGCGAGTGAACATCGCCCGGGGTAGATCTGTCCTGTCAGGCTCGGAGGTTCGCCGGGCTAGGGTGACCGGCATGACGACGCTGACTGGCGCGGTAGACAGTGTCCGGCTGCTGTTTGCAGAGAGCCCAAATTTCGAGGCCCAAAATCAAGTAGAGGCTTCGGTTGCCCCCTGGTGGGCCCTTCCAGCAGCCACCCTCATCGGCGGCGTGATTGCGTGGTCCGCGGCCTGGTTCTCGGCCAGGCAGCTACGCCGAAGTGCCCAAGAGGAAATTAGGCATGAGCAGGCACGGCTACTGAACGAGCGGTTCGTCGCGGCTGCTGAGCTGCTTGGGCACGACGAGCCCGCCTGCCGTCTGGCGGGCATCCATGCAATGGCCGGCCTGGCCGATGACTGGGCCGAGCGCGAACGCCGACAGACGTGCATCGACGTGCTGTGCGCCTACTTGCGCATGCCCTACCCGCCCGAGCCAGCCGAGTCCGCGCGGATCGAGGAGCGGTGTGCCTGGCAGGCCGCCCGCGAGGTCCGTCACACGGTGATCCGTACGATTCGCGACCGTCTACACCCACGAATCAGCGGGTCTGTGGCCTCCTGGGAGGGTTACGACTTCGATTTCACCGGCGTGGTCTTTGATGGCGGCAGCTTCCGGAAAGCTCGCTTCACCGGTGGCTACGTCAGCTTTCGTGGTGCCGAGTTCACCGGAGACCTGGTGAATTTCCGAGGCAGCGTGTTCGCTGGCGGTAATGTGAGTTTTGATCGCGCCACGTTCGCAGCCAATAGGGTCGGATTTCGCGATGCCGAGTTCATCGGCGGCTACGTAAGCTTTGACTACGCCACGTTCATCCGAGGCTACGTGACTTTCCGCGACGCGGATTTCACCGGAGGGACCGTCAGCTTTCGCAACGCCAAGTTCAGTGGAGGGAAGGTCAACCTGCAAAAACCAAAGGCATGGACGGTTCCGCCGATCTTCGACGACGCTGTGCTGGCGGATCCACCAGCAGCCCTACTGCTGCCGAAACCCGCCGAATCCTGAGGCCCGGCTTCAGCGAGGGCTGACACGCCCGCAACTCAGGATTCGTGGTCCGTATAAGTCTGACCATCACTGCTATTTCCGGGCCGGCCGCGGCGTCGGCAGTCCCAGCAGGACCGGGGCCGGCCGGGCCGCGGAGTCGATCTGGCCGATCTTGGATTCGGCTCCGGCAAGGCTGACGCGGAGCCCTTCGATCTCACCGAGCCAGCCTTCCCGCTCGGCCTCGGCGATCCGGTCCAGAAGGTTCTCGCGGATCTCCACCAGCCGGCTGCGTTGGGCGGGATCCGGGCGCAGGAGCGAGCAGCGCACGCAGGCGTGTTCGTGGATGCAGGCGGTTCCGTAGGCGCGGGCGCACGTGCCTACGGAGAGCTTGCGGCGTTCGAAGTGGCCGAGGAAGTCTTCCCACTCGGCGTCGGTCGGGGTGCGGTACTCCTCAGAGGGGCGCAGAGTGCGGCGACGTGCGATGAAGGCCCGGTGAGCCTCGATCGTCTCGGTGGGGTAGACCGCGTTGTAGCCCATGGTGGTGTTGATGTTGGCGTGGCCGGCGATGACCTGAGCGATGTGGGGTGGCAGGCCGGTGCGGATGGCGTCGGTGATGAACATCCGGCGGAAGTCCTGCGGGGTGAAGGTCAGCGGCTGGCCGGTGGCGTCGGTCAGCCGCATGAAGGCGACGGTTTCCTTGAGGATTTCGCGGATGGTCTGGGAGTTGAGGGTGGAGGGCTCGCCGCCGCGGTTGTACTGGAAGAGCACGGGCGCGGGCGCATTCCACTGGCGCTCTTCGCAGTCGTAGCGGGTGACCAGCGGGATCAGGCCGGTCTTGGGGTCGCGGACGCGGCGGATGATTGTGGCCAGGACGTCGGCGAGTTCGGGGCTGATCAGCAGGACGCGCTCGACGTCGGTCTTGGATGGGGCAATCTGCAGCAGGGGGACGATCTCGCCGGTGGTGGGCAGCCGGTACTGGATCATCGCGTGGTGCGTGGTCTCCAGCATCTCCTCGACGCGGGCGCCGGTGTGGCGGAGGAACTCGATGCTCGCCCAGGCCCAGAAGGCGCGGTGCTCGACGCGGTCGAGGTGCACCAGGCGGCCCTGCGCGTCGCGGGCGGCGGCGCTGGCCGGGTTCGTACCGCGGGTGTAGGGGGCGTCGTCGAGGGTGAATCGGCCGCCAGGCGGGACGCTGCGGGCAGTCTGAAGGTGGGCGGAGGCAACCCGGTGATGCTCGGCAGCCGCCCGGGCGAAGGTCTCCAGCAATGGCAGGCGCTCGCGGGTGCGTTGGTCCATCCGCGCCTTGGTCCGGGTGAGCCGTTTACGGTCGGCGGTCTCGGCCACCTTGATCGGGCAGGGCGCCACCCATGGCCCCCAGCGACCTGGTTCCTCCCCCGCCCAGCGGGCGATGTCCAGGTAGAAGGCACGCACAGCGATGAAGATCATCACCCGGTCAGCGCGTTCGACGACCGTCTCCTCGATGGAGCCGTCCGGGCGCCGCCGCCTCTGGATACGGGTGCGCAGGCGTTCCTTCCAGGCCGCGGCAATGTCGGCCGGCAGATGGAGGGTGTCGACTTCGGGGTGGTGGCGTTCGATGTCGGCCCAGAAGTTCCGGGTCAGGTGCCGGGCCAGGTTGTCCAGGGTGGAGTAGTCCAGGCGGGGGCGGCGTTCCTCCAGGTAGTCGACGATCAGGGCCCGGATCGAGCCGGAGGCGACAGGGTGGCGGTCGACGAGCTGGGCACAGGTGAGTTGCCCGGTGACCCTCTCCAGGAACCGCAAGGTGGTCGGGGCGTCGGTCGGCAGGTGGCCCAGCTCGCGCAGCCACGCGTAGTAGAGGGTGCCGCCGCCGCTGACACCTCGGGCAGTGCGGCGCAGTTCGGCGTCGTACTCCAGCACGTCGCCCACGGTGATGTCCGCCAGGCCGCCTCCCTTGGCCACCATGATCCGTACCAGAGCACGGCGGGCTCGGCCTCCGCTCGCGGACGCCCACCGTTCGGTGCCGGCGAGCTCCTTCAGGCGGGCGAAGCCCTCCGGGTCCCGGCTTTCCTCTACGAGGGTGCGCACGTGGCAGCTGTTCAGGTCCATCTGCCACGGCAGTGACAGCCGGATCACGTCGGCGGCCGCCAGTACCAGCAGGCCGGCCTGGATGTTGGTCCCCCCAACGTCCGCCGCGGTGTTCACCCACGCCTCGGCCTCCCGCCGCCACCGCTGCGGGCAGGCGGCGGCCGGGGAGGCCTCCCACCGTTCCTGCCAGCTGTCTCCGTCGAAGCCCGACAGCCAGGCCAGGATCGCGCGAGCCCCCGACCTGCGGTGCCACCGCGTGTGCGCCTTCTCCGCGCGCAGTGGGGGCCGTTCCAGCACGGCAAGCACCTCGTCGGCCGACGCGTCCGTGAGCGGCCACCGGCGGCCTGCCTCCCGGGCGGGGAAGCGGACGCAGGCCTGCTCCAGCAACCCTCCCGACGCCCGCGGTGCCGGCGGCAGCTCGGACGGGCCCGCCGCTGCGGCGCCGGTAACGTCCCGCACCCGCGCGTTCACCAGGCCCTGCCGAACAGCTCGTCCAGCGAGTCCGGCCGGTATCCGGGGGCTGGGACCGCCTGCACACGGGCCTCAAGGGTCTGTCGCTCGTGGTGGGCGCGGACGGCGTCCACGATCTCGTCCCGGCCTGCGGGCAGGTAGATCTGGGTGGTGCTCAGGTGCGCGTGCCCAAGGACCCACTGCACGTCCGTCAGCGCCAGTTTCGGATCCCGCGCCATCCGGTACGCCGCTGTCTTCCGCAGGTCATGCAACGTCCAGTTCGACCCCAGGAACCGGTTGGCCCGGCCGAACATCGCCCGGGCCGCGTGGTAGGTCAGGGGTCGAAACGGCGGCCGCAGCGTCCACCACAACCAGCGCCCGGGCCCCTGCGGGACCCCCGCCCGCCACGCCTCCTCCTGATACAGGCGCAGCCACACGAAGGCGTCCGCCGCCGACGGCACCTGCTGATACGTCCGTGTCCCCTTCCGCACCACTCCCAGCAGCTGCTCGCCTGGCAACACATCCCGCTGCCGGCACGTGAGCAGCTCCTCTGCCCGCGCCCCGTTGGAGACCCAGAAGGCCAGCAGGGCGCGGTCGCGGTTGTGGCGCAGTGCCGCGAACAGCTCGTCGAACCACTTATCCGGGATCCGGCGGGGCACTCGCACCGGCACCGACGGTCGGTACCGGCCACCGGGCGAGGAGCGGGCTGGCCGACCGGCCGCGGCGGGCAGCCGACGGCGCTCTCGTCCGAGGGGGAACGGGTTGATGATCGGGCCGGTGCCCGCGTCCAGGTGAAAGTCGTAGAAGGACCGCAGCACGGTCTCGCAGTGCGCCCGCGTCGTCGCCGCGTACATCAGCCCCGGTCCCGCCCGTCCCGTCACCGAATTCGGCACCCCCGCCGACGCGCGGGCCACCGACCGCGCCTCGGTGTCGGCAGTCCGTCGACGCCAGTGCATCCGCACGGGCTTCGGCGCGATCGCCATCCACCGCGCAAAGTCCCGGGCCTCCGCCCGGGTAGCCCGACGCCACTCCACCCCGAGGGCATCCAGGAACCGCCACCAACGCAGCAGATCCATCCCGTAGGAACGGATCGTCGACGGCGGCCGCGAACACGCCTGTAGCTCGGCGAAGAACGCCGAGACCGGCTCCACTACATCCCCGGCGGCGTCCAGCAGGACGTACGGCTGAGCTGGGTCGGCCACCTCGACCAGGGCACCAGTCTGGGGCAGCACGAAGTTGATCAGATCCCGAGAGGGATCATCCGTCTCAAGCATGAGCGGAAGCTAGCAGATAGGCCATCTGGCCTGCGGTTATTCGTCAACTGGTTCAGTCAACACCACCATCCCGATCAAGGTGTTCCCGGCGACCGAGTCGCACAACATCTCCTTCCGCCAGATCCACACCGCCGACGGCGGCTGCATCCGCTACCGCAAGGTCTGCGAGCTCGACGGCGAAGAACTGTCCCAGGAGGAGATCGGCCGCGGCTACGAGACCGCCACCGGCACCCTGGTCCCGGTCACCGACGCCGACCTCGACGCGATGCCCCTGCCCACCGCGAAGGCCATCGAGATCGTCACCTTCGTCCCCACCGAAAGCATCGACCCGATCCAGATCGGCGCCTCCTACTACCTCTCCGCCGAAGGCGTCGCCGCGAAACCGTACGAGCTCCTACGCCGGGCCCTGCAACGCTCGTCAAAGGTCGCCGTCGCCAAGTTCGCGTGGCACAACCGCGAGCGCCTGGGCCTGCTCCGCGTCCTCGACGACGTCATCGCCCTCCACGCGATGCTCTGGCCGGACGAGATCCGCTCCACCGACCAGGTCCCGGTCCCCGACGTGAGCGTCTCCGACGAGGAGGTCGACGCGGCCGTCGCCCTCGCCGAGACCCTGACCGGCCACGACATGAGCCAGATGCACGACGAGTACCGAGCCGCCCTGGAGGAGGTCATCGCCGCCAAGGCCGGCGGCGAACGTCCCCCGGCACTCGAACCTGCCGAGCCCTCCTCCGCGCAGGTCGTTGACCTCATGGCGATGCTGGAGAAGTCCGTCCAGGACGCGAAGACCATCCGCGGCGAGCCGGCCACCGTGCATCCGATGCCCGCCAAGAAGAAGGCCACCGCCAAGAAGCCAGCGGCGAAAAAGACCGGCAGCACCCCGGTCGACACGAAGAGGACAACCGCGAAGAAGACGGCCAAGAAGACGCCCCCGAAGAGAAGCCCTCCCCGAAGCGCCTGAACCGGCGCCCCGCAGCACGGCCGTGCGCCGCCTGGTCGTCAGGGGGCCAGGTAGTCGTTGAGGTATGCGCGGGCAGCGGACTTGCTCGTGCCGAGCGCGGTCGCCACCACCTTGAGCGGCACATCGCGTGCGGCGAGTTCGTACGCGGCGTCCTGGCCGGTCTGCTCGATGACATACCGCAGGTCGGCGAGGGCCTTCAACGCCACCAGCGGCTCCTCGATCGCCAAACCGTCGAGTTGCCGGACAAGGTCGGTGAGGAGCCCGGTGAGTTCCCCGGGGAGCGGGACGGCGCCATCCCGGATCACCGACAGGTGCGCCTCGTAGTCCGCGATCGGCCCGGACAAGTCGACATCCGCCTCATACAGCGGCTCGTCGCCGGGGAGAGCGCTCCAGTCGAGCGGGTACTCGGCAGCGCCCCGCCAGCCGCACGAGCAGCTGCCCCGCAGGACCACAGCCATGGGACGACCTCGCCGGCCGTCATAAGCGTGCCACTCGGTCGACGACGGCATGCTCGGACCGCTGCCTACGTCGAAGTAGACCGGTCCCGGCTCACTGCCGTCAGCCAGCAGCACCCCCACCGCCCCCT
>NZ_JARAYQ010000272.1:0-10696 GCF_033794505.1 Streptomyces sp. MB09-01
TTTTTTTTTTTTTTTTATTGGTGTTACCATTGTTTTATACTATTTACTTTGTGCTACGGGTTTTATTTTATTAAGAGACGGGCCGGGGTGAGGCCGTGCGCCGCGGGGCCCGCGGCGGCCAGGGTGCCGGCGGCCAGCGCGATGGCGCCGAGCAGGCCCGTGATCCTGTGTCGTCTCATGGACCCGCAGTGAAACCCGGGCCGGCCCGGCCGTGCCAGGGCCGGTGCGCGGACCCTGGCCTGTTCTCGACCTCAGCCGCGCAGGACGACCACGCCGTCGTCGTCCGCGTGGACCGTGTCCCCGGGGCGGAAGGTGACGTCCCCGATGGTGACGGGCTCGTCCACCGCACCGTCGCCGGTCTTGCCGCTCTTGCGCGGGACCGTGCCCAACGCCTTGATGCCGAGGTCGAGCCCGCCGAGGGCGACGCTGTCGCGGACCGAGCCGTTGATGATCAGGCCCGCCCAGCCGTTGCTCTCGGCCGCGCCGGCGAGGAGATCGCCGACCAGGGCGGTCCGGGGCGAGCCGCCGCCGTCCACGACGAGCACGGCGCCCTCGCCCGGTGTGTGGACGAGGGAGCGCAGCAGGGCGTTGTCCTCGTGGCAGCGGACGGTCCGTACGGGACCGGCGAACAGGCGGCGGCCGCCGAACTGGCGGAACGCGGTGGCGCAGATGCCGAGGGATTCGCCGTACTCGTCGTACAGGTCGGCCGTGGGGACGGGGGTGACGCTCATGTCGGACCGGTTTCCTCGCTGCTCGTTCTCGTACATCGCGTGGTCCGGCCAGGGTAGTGGGGCCGTCGTCCGACGCGGCGAGGGGTACCGTGCCTGGCCCGAACCCGTACATCGGCCGGAACCTGACGGGTCGTGGTGCGGGTGCCGGCCCGCGGAGCCGGGTCAGTCCCGGGAGTTGCCGAACAGGATGCGGTAGCCGATGAGCAGGACCAGCGAGCCCGCGATGGCGGAGCCCCAGGTCGCCAGGTCGAAGAACTCCGTCTGGACCGGCTTGTCCAGGACCTTCGCCGAGAGCCAGCCGCCGATGAAGGCGCCGGCGACGCCGATGAGGGTCGTGCCGATGAGGCCGCCGGGGTCCCGGCCGGGCAACAGGACCTTGGCTATGCCGCCGGCCAGCAGTCCCAGGATGATCCAGCTGACGATCCCCATGCCCAGTCACTCCGCTTCGGTGGTTCGGTCGTTCGGTGCTTCGGTCGTTCGGCCGCCGCCCGGTCGTTCCTGCGCCCGGACGTTCACCGACGTTCACCAGGGAGGACGCGACCGTGGCCGAAACGGTTCTCTCCGGCTCAGACCGCCACGCGGCCGACGGGATCGGCGGCGGCCGGAGCCACGTCGGGCACCGCCCGAGGCGCAACCGCCCCGGTGGAGGGCGTCCGGGTCAGCAGGACCACCCCGCGGGCCGCCAGCAGGGCTCCGGCCGCGGCCAGCAGCATCCCGGGCGCTCCGCCCTGGAGGCGTTCGCCGAGCAGGACCATGCCGATGGCGGCCGCGGCGAGCGGGTTGGCCAGGTTCACCACGGCGAGCGGGGCGCCGAGTCCGCCGCGGTAGGCCCGCTGCGACAGCAGCATCCCGCCGACCGCGAAGAACACGACGAGCAGGGCCACCGCGACGACCCGGAAGCTGAGCAGGGCGCCGCCGCGGCCGCCCGCCACGGCCACGGTCTGGGTCAGCGCGGAGGCCGCCGCGGAGGCCAGCCCGGAGGCCGTCGCGTGCCGCAGCCCCGAGCGCGGGTCCTTGGACGCGGTCAGGGCCAGGATCACGGCGGCCGTCGCCCCGGAGACGGCCAGCGCCTCGGCCAGGGTGAGGGTGTCGTCGGGTGCCGGCCCGGAGGCCGGGAGGAGCAGCAGGCCGAGTCCGGCGACGGTGGCCAGGGTGCCCCGCCATTCGGAGGCGGCCACCCGGCGTCCGGCCCGGCGCGCGCCCAGTGGGACGGCGGCGACCAGGGTGAGCGCTCCGAGCGGCTGCACCAGGGTGAGGGGGCCGTACCGCAGGGCGGCCGCGTGCAGGAGAGCGGCGGACGCGTTCAGCCCGGCAGACCACCACCAGGCGCCGGAGCCCATGAGGGCCTTGGCGCTGCGCGCGACGGCAGCGCGGGCGAGGCGCTCCTGGGCGACGGCGCCGGCCGCGTAGGCCACGGCCGAGGCGAGGCAGAGCGCGAGGGCGAGAACGGTGTCGTTCACTGCCCGGCCCCTACGGCGGCCGCGGCGCCCTGCCGGTCCGGAAGCCCTCGTACGGCGGCGTCCGCACTACGCTCCGCGTCCGCGTCGGCCTCCGCACCCGGGTCGGGGCCGGGGCCGGAGCCGGGACCGCTCGTGCGCGGCCTCGGGACCAGCAGCAGGGCCGCGCCGAGCAGAGCCGCGGCCACGACCGCGTCGAGCCAGTAGTGGTTGGCCGTGCCGACTATCACCAGCAGGGTCAGCAGCGGGTGCAGCAGCCACAGCAGGCGCCACCGGGAAGGTGCTTTCCCGCCCGGGGACTTGGCGCGGGTGGCGGCGATCACGCCGAGCGCGAGCATCAGCGCCCAGCCGAAGTGCAGCGAGGGCATCGCGGCGAACTGGTTGGCCAGGGTGTCGGCGTCGGGCGCAGCCCGGTAGACGGTGGGCCCGTAGACCTGCCCGGTGTCGACGAGCTGCGCGGCTTCGAGCATCCGCGGGGGCGCGAGCGGGTAGGCGAGGTGCAGGACGAGGGCGGCTGCGGTGAGCACGGCCAGGACCCGGCGGGTCCACAGGTAGTGCGCGGGGCGGCGGATGTAGAGCCAGATCAGGAAGAGCGCGGTCGCGGGGAAGTGGACGACCGCGTAGTAGGTGTTCGCGGTGTGCACGAGGGCGTCCCCGTGCAGCAGCAGCCGCTGGACCGCGCCTTCACCGGGCAGGCGCAGGGTCCGCTCGGCGTCCCATATTCGCTCCGCGTTGCGGAAGGCCTCCTCGGTGCGGTCCGTCGAGAGCAGCCGGCCGGCCTTGTACACGATGAAGAAACCGGCGACGAGCAGCAGCTCGCGTATGAGGCGACGGCGTGCGGCTCTCGGTCCGGCTGGCCCGGCCTCCGGCCCGGCAGGTGTGGTGTGGGAGGTCATCCCCCGGTCTCTCTTCCTGTTTGCGCGCACTGCGACACGCCAGTGTATCGATACATTGGCGTATCGATACGCTGGTGTACCGATACGGTCGCGTTCCCGTACACTTTCGTAGTGGAACCGCCACCGAGGAGCCCCGAGGAGAGCCGCAGCCATGACGTCCACGCCGACCCCCGCGCGCCGCTCCAAGATCACCCCGGAGCGGGAGCAGGAGTTCTACGACGCCGTCCTGGAGCAGCTGCGCGAGCACGGCTACGAGGCGCTGACCATGGAGGGCGTCGCCGCCCGGGCCAGCTGCGGCAAGTCCACGCTCTACCGCCAGTGGAAGACCAAGCCCCAGCTCGTCGCCGCCGCCCTGCGCGCCGGCCGGCGCGGCACCCTCGTCGCGGTGGACACCGGGACGCTGGCGGGCGACCTGCGCGAGGCGGCCCGGATCGCGGCCGGCACCTCCGGGCGGGACACCCGGCTGATGCAGGCCCTCGGACACGCCGTGCTCAGCGACGAGGAACTCCAGGCCGCCCTGCGCGAGGCGCTGGTCGAGCCCGAGCTCGCCGCGTTCGACGTGATGGTGCGGCGGGCCGTGGCGCGCGGCGAGATCGCCGCGGACCATCCGGCCGTCGAGTTCCTGCCGGCCCAGCTGATGGGCGTGCTCCGGATCCGGCCGGTGCTGGAAGGACGGTACGCGGACGCCGACTACCTGGTCCGGTTCGTCGACGCGGTCATGCTCCCGTCCCTGGGCCTCGCACCTTCCCCCGCCCGGCCCCCGGCCGGACGGACCCCCTGAACCGGCGGGCCGCCGTCCCGATGACCTGACGGCGACCCGCCCGCGCTGCCTCGTGGGGACGGCGGCAGCGCGCCACCCGGACCGGGCGGCGGCCACTCACTCGAGGAGTGGCCCCCGCCCGGTCTGGGCGGCACCGCACCCCCCGGCGGTCGTGTTCAGCGGATACCTCCCATGACCCGGGCGAACTCCTCCGGATCGGTGTCGAACCCGCGCAGGCACACCTCGAACGACCAGGCGCCCGACGCATCGCGGGTGAACTCGGCGACGGTCGCCGCGGTGGCGGAGGGAACGGACGCGAAGTCGCTCTGGGCGAGGTCGGTGTGGCCCTCGCGGATCCGGAACCCCGTGCCGGCGATGTCGGCGAAGGTCTTCGCGCGACCCGCGGCGCCCGTGTCCGCGCCCACGCTCTGGATGACCACGCCGACCACCACCCGGCGCAGGTCGGACCCCATCCGGTCCAGCTCGAACGTCATCACCTCGTCGAAGCCGAAGCCCTGGCCGGTCTGGCTCTCCCGGTTCAGGGTGATGGTGCCGTCGGGCGACCGGCTGCCGAAGTGGACCAGCTGGGCCGGCGTGCCGTGGAGGTCCGAGGCGCCGTAGACCGCGGCGACTATGTCGAGGTCGCTCGCGGGCGTGCCCGCAGGGCTGGGGTCCCACCGCAGCGCGAACTCCACCTTGGCCAGACCCTTGCGTACACCAGTCACCGAACTCCCCCTTCGTTCACCAGGACTTGCCCCCGCATGATCCCACGGGTCCCCGCGGCGATCCGAAGGACCGTACGTTCCCGGCCGGTTACCAGTCGCCGTCCTGTACGGGTTTGCCCGGCCTGGGGGCGCTCCCGAGCGGCTCGACCTGGCCGGGTGAGGGCTCCTCCCACGGGGTGTGGTCGTCGCCGAGCCACTCCCCCACCGGCTTGATCCCGCTCAGGGCGTCGCCCGGCGCGAGGTCGGCGGCGGACTCGTCGTAGTAGTCGAACCAGGGCAGTCCGGCCCGGGTGTACGCGGCCCGGTCGACGGGCGAGGGCGGGGCGTCCTCCCCGGTGACACGGCGCCACGCGGGCGGGGGCACGAGGTGGACGAAGACCCGCCCGGCCGGCTCCCGGGCCCAGTCGGACAGCGGCCGCTCGTCCCGGTAGACCTCCTGGTGCATGGAGCCGCCGACGCCGAGCCCCATCGCCGGAGCCGCGGGCGGCCCCGCCCTGCCCACAGGACGGGGCGCGCCGGGAGCCGCGCCCGGCTGCGCCGCCATCGGCGCGGGCACCGGGCCGCCGTGGCCCGCGAAGCCGATGGAGCCCGTGGAGCCCGGGGCGGGCGGAGCCCCGTAGAACCCTTCGCCGGCGGCCGGCCGCGGTGGCGCCGGGCGCGTCCGCTCGGCCCGGCGCCACCGCGCCGGCGCCGCCGCCCCGAGCGGGAAGGCCTGGAGCTGGACGCCGCCGGTGGTCTCCTCGCCGGTGACCTGCCCCTCGACGGTGGCTCCGAGCCCCAGCGGTACGGCGACGAACTGGCGCACCGTCCCCTCGCCGGAGTTGATCCCGTCCAGCCACGGCTGCCGGGGCAGCACCACGTAGTTCTGCGGGTCGCGCGCCAGGCTTCCCGTCCAGCGCTCGCCGGAGACGGCGCACACCTTGCCGACCCCGACCTGGAGAGCGGCGGGCTCGCGGGTCCCGCCGAAGCTGAGCCACATCGCTTCGCGCAGGTACACGGGCAGCATCACACCGCCCTTCGCCAGCCACTCGGGCGGCACCGTGTCGGGGTGGTCCTCCACCCGTCGCAGCGGGAACTCCCCCAGCCCCGGCGGCAGTGCGTGGGTGCCCGACTCGGGGAGCCTCAAGGTCCGGATGAACCTGATATGCACCCCTTCGCCCAGGACCAGTGCGTTCCCGTCCACGCGTACGGACCCTGCCCCCATGCCCGCCCCCTTCTCCCGCTCCGGCCCGGTTCAACCACAGGATCTGCGGCTGAACCGGATCGTTATCCTCAAGTTTCGCTCAAATCTAGTGACGCTGTGCCCGCCGGCTTCCTAGCTTCCTCGTACACACGTCTCGACGTCACCCACGTTTCCGCGGTTCCACACGCCCCGGCGATCCCGGTGGCGCATCCCGCGTTTCCTCAGGAAAGAGTGCAGCATGAAGGTTCCCCAGGCCGGTGCGGTCGCCGCAGTGATCGCCATCGCCCTGACCGCCTCCGGGTGCGTCTTCGGCGGGGACGAGGACCAGGGGACCCTCTCCATCGGCATCAAGTTCGACCAGCCGGGCATCGGCATGCGGGAGACCGGCGGCACCTTCTCCGGCTTCGACGTGGACGTCGCCACCTACGTGGCCAAGGAGCTCGGCTACAAGGCGGACCGCATCGAGTTCAAGCAGGTCCTCAGCAACGACCGCGAGCTGCTCCTCCAGTACAACGAGGTGAAGTTCGTCGTCGCGAGCTACTCGATCAACGAGAAGCGCAAGGAGAAGGTCGACTTCGCCGGCCCGTACTTCGTCGCGCACCAGGACCTGATGACCCGCGCCGACGACACCTCCATCAACAAGGCCGAGGACCTCAACGCGAAGACGATGTGCTCGGTGACCGGCTCCACCTCGGCCGAGAACCTCAAGAAGAACCTCGCCCCCAAGGCTGCCCTGCTGGAGCTCGGCAGCTATTCGGACTGCGTCGTCGCCCTTCAGGAGAGCCGTGTCGACGCCATGACCACGGACAACGCCATCCTGGCCGGGTACGCCGCCCGCAAGGGCAACGAGCGCAAGTTCAAGCTGACGGGCCTGAGCCTCAGCAGCGAGAACTACGGCATCGGCGTCAAGAAGGGCAACAAGGATCTCCAGCGCAAGATCAACGACGCGCTGAAGAAGATGGTCCAGGACGGCTCCTGGGAGGCGGCCGTGAAGAAGAACTTCGGCCCGAACTACAAGTACGAGCCCGCTCCGGCGATCACCCCCGTCGGCTGACGACAGCCGGGGCGGGGCCGTTCCCCCGCCCCGCCCCCGGCCCCGGCGGTCAGACCACCGGGGCCTTGCTGCGCAGTACGGTCAGGAACTCCCTCATCCACCGCGAGTGGTCGGGCCAGGCCCGCGCCGAAACCAGGGTGCCGTCGACCACGGTCTCGGAGTCCTCGAACTCGGCCCCGGCCGCCTTCATGTCCAGTTCCAGCGCCGGATACGCGGTCACGCGGCGGCCGGTCAGGCCCCCGGCCGCGGCGGTGATGAGCGGGCCGTGGCAGATCTGGGCGATCGGCTTGTCGGCCTCGGCGAAGGCCGCCAGGATGCGCCGCACCTCGGGATCGTTGCGCAGGTACTCCGGCGCCCGGCCGCCCGGGACCACCAGGGCCGCGTAGTCCTCCGTGACCACCTCCGTGAAGGCCAGGTCGGCCGGCCAGGTGTATCCGGGCTTCTCGGTGTAGGTGTCGAAGCCCTCCTCGAAGTCGTGGACCACGAACCGCAGCTTCTTCACCTGCGGCGCCGCGATGTGGACCTCGTACCCCTCCTCGCGCAGGCGCTGGTACGGATACAGGACCTCCAGCGATTCGGCCGCGTCGCCGGTCACGATGAGGATCTTCACTGCCATGGGCTGCTCCAGATAGGGCTGGTCATGGTCGGTCCGGCCCCGCCCGGGGCCACCGCTACCCTGCCCGCGGCGGACAGCCTGCACACACGAAGATCCCCCACTACCGACACGTGGTTTTCACCTGTTCGGCACATGACAATGTGACCCTCGCTCTGCCACTGACACTCCGCCAATTCCCCGGGCGGGGACGGTGCGTATGGAGAGGTACCCCCCACCCGATGAGAATCTCGCGCCTGACCCCCTGGGCGGCCGCCCTCGCCGCCGCCGCCCTGTTCGCCGTACCGGCGGCCGCGTCCGCCGGCCAGCAGCGCACGGCCGCTCCCGAGAACCCGACGGCCGCCGCGGCGGACCCGTACGCGGACTACTACGCGAGCGCCCAGGGCAAGACCGGGGCCGCGCTGAAGACCGCCCTGCACGACATCATCAAGAACCAGTCCAAGGTGACCTACGACGGGGTGTGGAACGCCCTGAAGGTCACCGACCAGGACCCGGCGAACCCGAACAACGTCATCCTCGTCTACTCGGGCCGCTCCCAGTCCAAGGCCACGAACGGCGGCGGGGTCAACGACTGGAACCGCGAGCACGTCTGGGCCAAGAGCCACGGCGACTTCGGCACCGCCACCGGCCCGGGCACCGACCTGCACCACCTGCGCCCGGAGGACGTGACCGTCAACAGCACCCGGGGCAACAAGGACTTCGACAAGGGCGGCAGCCCCGTCAGCGAGGCCCCCGGCAGCCTGACCGACGCCGACTCCTTCGAGCCGCGCGACGCGGTCAAGGGCGACGTGGCCCGGATGCTGCTCTACATGGCCGTCCGCTACGACGGCGACGACGGCTTCGCGGACCTGGAGATGAACGACAAGGTCAACAACGGCTCGGCACCGCTCTTCGGCCGGATCAGCCTGCTGAAGCAGTGGAACCAGATGGACCCGCCGGACGCCTTCGAGCAGCGCCGCAACCAGGTCATATTCGACACCTACCAGCACAACCGCAACCCGTTCATCGACCACCCGGAGTGGGTCAGCTCCATCTGGTGACCCGGTGCGGCCGCCGTCACGGCGGCCGCCCCGTCCGGTGGCGGCCGGACGGCCTACGGGAGGTAGACCTCGTCGAGGGTGTCGATCGCCCCGTCGGCGCCCAGGTGGTAGCGGAACGGCAGCCCGGAGTCGGGGTGGGCGACCACCCAGTCGACGAGCTGCTGGACGCTGATCTTCTTGGGCGCCGAGCCTTCGACGACCGGGGCGGTGGCGGTGATCTCGGCGTGGTCCGCGAGCGGGAGGGCGGTCTCCTTGCCCACCGGCTCGAAGTACGTCCCCTCCCCGTCGGGAGTGCAGCCCCAGTTCCCGTGATGGACGATCAGATGGTGCGCGGCCCCCTCGGGCGTGTACCGGCGGACGGCGATCAGGTCGGGCGCGATCGGCATCTTGTGGTCGCAGGCGGCACCGGACGCGGAGGCGGCGGAGGTGGGCTTCTTCGCGGGCGTGCCGGACGCCGTGGCCTTCGCGGGCGACTTCGACGCCGAGGGCGTCGCGGCGGTGGCGGAGGAGGCGGCAGAGGCCGTGGCCGTGGCCGACGAGCCGGTCGGGCCTGCCCCGGAAGCGGTAGGGCCCGCGCCGTCACCGCCCTGGCAGGCCGCGAGCCCCAGCATCCCGCACACCGCGAGGGCGGCCAGTCCGCCCCGTCCGCGAGCCCGTCTCCGGCTGCGCACCACTCTCATGTCGTCTCCCTTTTGCCACGTCGAAGCGGAGCGTCAACGTAGCGCCGGGATCAGGCCGGAACGATGGCCGAAAGTCGTTCGTCACCGGCCCGGTGTCGGACCGTTGCAGATCGCGGACCCCTCCCCGCTCAGAGCCGCTCGGCGAGGGCCTGGAAGCCGGTCCAGGGCTGCTGGGGTGCGCGCGGGTCCCAGACCTTCTGGGAGAGCGCGGCCAGCGGCAGCCGGATGCCCTCCGCCACCTGGGCCTGGGTCTGGGCGCCGGCAAGGTCGGCCCAGACCGCGAGGCGCGCGCCCTGGATCTGGTTCCCGTACGAGGCCGGGACGGCGGTGGTGCCCCGCAGGACCAGCGGGGTCCACTCCTCGTAGATCCGCCGGCCGGTGGGGTAGGTGAACTGGTTCGGCTCGCCGAGCACGTAGTACAGGTACTCGTCGTTGAGGTTCACCAGCTTGCGGCCCTCGCGCAGGTACTCCAGCGGCGGCCGGGCGCCGATCTCCTTGCCGGTCCAGTACTCGACCTGGATGTCCTTGGCCGCGCTCGTCATGCCGCCCGCGAAGAAGCCGTCGTTCCACGCCTTCAGCGCCTTGCCCGACGGGCGGACCACGTCGGCGCGGTCGTTGAGCCAGCCCGTGGCCAGGTCCTGCACGCGCGCGCCGGACCCGTACCGCTGCTGCGCCGCGCGGGCGAGCTGCGGGAAGGAGGTCTGCGGGTCCCGGTAGACCAGCGCCTGGTACTCGTCGGCGCCCAGGTGCCAGGCTCCGCCGGGGAACAGCGGCTGGTACTCGCGCAGGAGTTCGTCGATGAGCTTCGCGGCCGCCGGGTTGGATATGTCCACCGCTCCCTTGACCGCCCTGCCCTGTACGTCGCGCAGTTGCAGGTCGGGGTGGGCTCGCAGCACCGCGCCGAGGTGTCCGGGCGAGTCGATCTCGGGGACGACGCTGATGTGCAGCCGGGCGGCGAGCGCCGTGATCTCGCGGACCTGCGCCTTGGTGAGGTGCGGATCGGAGACGATCTCGGGGTGGGTGTCGGACTGGATGCGGAAGGCCTGGTCGTCGGAGAAGTGCAGGCCGAGCTGGTTGAGTTTGAGGTCGGCCATCTCGCGCAGCCGGTCCTCTATCCAGTCGGGGGTGAAGTGCTTGCGCGCTATGTCGAGGTTGAGGCCGCGCTGGGGCTTGGCCGGGGCGTCGTTCACCGTGCCCTCGGGGGCCGAACCGGCACTCTTCACCGCCTGTTTGAGGGTGCGGGTCCCGTAGAAGACCCCGGCCTCGTCGGGTCCCTTGATCCGGACCGTGCCGTCCTTGACGGTGAGGGTGTACGACTCGGGCTTGCCCGCGCCCTCCAGGGAGAGCTCCACGTCGCCGGCGCGCGGCGCCGCGGAGTCGCCGTACTTGAGGCCCAGTTCCCCGGCGAGCAGCCGGGCCTCGTCGGACAGCGCGGCCGTGTCGCCCTGCGCGACGACCACGCGGGCCTCGGGGGCGGGCTTCCAGCCGGGTCCGCGTGCGGGCACGTGCTCCCGTACGGCGGGGATGGTGCGCGGGGCGGTGGACAGCGGGTAGGAC
>NZ_JARAYQ010000273.1:0-10620 GCF_033794505.1 Streptomyces sp. MB09-01
CCTCCCCCGCCGCCCCGGCCGAGTCCCGCTTCGCCGTCCTCGGACCCGTCCGCGCCTGGCGCGGCGCCGAGCTCCTGCCCTCCGGCACCCCCCAGCAGCGCGCCCTGCTCGCCGTCCTGCTGCTGCGCGACGGCCGCACCGCCACCGCGCCCGAGCTCATCGACGCCATCTGGGGCGAGGACCCGCCGCAGCAGGCCCTCGCCACCATCCGCACGTACGCCTCCCGCCTGCGCAAGGTCGTCGCTCCCGGGCTGCTCGTCACCGAGTCCGGCGGCTACGCCATCCGGCTGCGCTCCGCCGCCACCCTCGACCTCGGCGTCGCCCGCAGCCTCGCCGCCGACGCCGACGCCGCCCGGGCCGCCGGCGACCGCTCCCTGGCCCGAACGCTCCTGGCCCGCGCCCTCGACCTCTGGGAGGGCGAGCCCCTCGCCGGGGTCCCCGGCCCGCACGCCGAGACCGAGCGCACCCGGCTCGCCGAATGGCGCCTCCAGCTGCTGGAGACCCGCCTCGACCTCGACCTGGAGGTCGGCCACCACGCCGAGGCCGTCTCCGAGCTCACCGCCCTCACCGCCGCCCACCCGCTGCAGGAACGCCTGCGCGAGCTGCTCATGCTCGCCCTCTACCGCAGCGGCCGGCAGGCCGAGGCCCTCGCCGTCTACGCCGACACCCGCCGCCTGCTCGCCGACGAACTCGGCGTCGACCCGCGCCCCGAGCTCTCCGCGCTCCAGCAGCGCATCCTGAACGCCGATGCCGATCTCGCCCGCGCGGAGGGCCCGGCCCCGGCCGCCGCGACCGTCCACGTGAGGCCCGCCCAGTTGCCCGCGACCGTGCCCGACTTCACCGGCCGATCCAGCTTCGTCGACGAGCTCGGCACCATCCTGTCCGGCGGCGCCCAGGACCAGGTGATGGCCGTCTCCGCGCTCGCCGGCATCGGCGGCGTCGGCAAGACCACCCTCGCCGTGCACGTCGCCCACGCCGCCCGCCCGCACTTCCCCGACGGACAGCTCTACGTCGACCTCCAGGGCACCGAGGCCCGCCCCGCGGAACCGGAGGCCGTCCTCGGCTCCTTCCTGCGCGCGCTCGGCACCCCCGACACCGCCATTCCCGACTCCCCCGCCGACCGGGCCGCGCTCTACCGCTCCACCCTCGACGGCCGCCGCGTCCTGGTCCTGCTCGACAACGCCCGCGACGCCGCCCAGGTCCGCCCGCTGCTGCCCGGCACCGCCGGCTGCGCCGCCCTCGTCACCAGCCGGGTCCGCATGGCGGGCCTCGCCGGGGCCCATCTCGTCGACCTCGACGTGATGAGCCCCGAGGAGGCCCTCCAGCTCTTCACCCGGATCGTCGGCGAGGAGCGCGTGCGCGCCGAACGCCAGGCCGCCCTCGACGTCGTCGGCGCCTGCGGCTTCCTGCCGCTCGCCATCCGCATCGCCGCCTCCCGGCTCGCCGCCCGCCGCACCTGGACCGTCTCCGTCCTCGCCGCCAAGCTGGGCGACGAGCGCCGCCGCCTCGACGAGCTCCAGGCCGGCGACCTCGCCGTCAAAGCCACCTTCGAGCTCGGCTACGGCCAGCTGGAACCCGCCCAGCAGCGCGCCTTCCGCCTCCTCGGCCTCGCCGACGGCCCCGACATCTCCCTCTCGGCGGCCGCCGCCGTCCTCGACCTCCCCGAGTACGACACCGAGGACCTCCTGGAGGCCTTAGTCGACTGCTCCCTGCTCGAATCCGCCGCCCCCGGCCGCTACCGCTTCCACGACCTCGTACGCCTCTACGCGCGTGCGTGCGCCGAGCGCGACGAGCAGCCCCCGGGCGGGCGCGAGGCTGCCCTGGACCGGCTGCTGGACTTCTACCTGGCCACGGCCTCCGGGGTGTACGCCCTGGAACGCCCCGGCGACCGGCTGCCGGCCCACCTGTCCGACACCCACTACCCCGGGCTGGTCTTCGCCGAGCCGCGCGCCGCCCTGGACTGGCTGTACGCCGAGGCCGACCCGCTGCTGGCGTGCGTCCGGCAGGCCGCCGTACGGGGCGGCGAGACGCTGGTCCTGCGGCGGGCCGTGGACCTGCTGTGGGCGGCCAAGGACCTCGCCGAGTCCGGGGCCAACTCCAAGCAGTACGAGTCGGCCGCCGTCGCCCTGCGCGACGCCGCCCAGGCCGCCAAGGATCCGTACGCGGAGGGCCGCGCCCGCACCACCCTCACCAACGTCCACCTGGTCGCCGGCCGGTTCACCGCGGCCGACGACGAGGCCCGCCAGGCCACCGTGCTCGCCCGCGAGGCCGGCGACCCGCTGCCCAGCTGCTGGGCGCCCAACGACCGCGGGATCATCGCCCTGTACGAGGGGCGGCACGCGGACGGCGAGCGGTACCTGCTGGAGGCCATCGAGAACTTCCGCGCCGACGCCAACAACGTCGGCGAGGCCAGCGCCCTGTGCAACCTGTCCCGCATCCACGTGGAACTGGGCCGCCTCTCCAGCGCCATAGACCTCGCCCAGCAGGGCATCGCCGTCTACGACCGGATGGGCCTGACCCTGCGCCTGGCCAACGGCCGCTACGCGCTGGGCATCGCGCTCACCCAGGCGGGCCGCCTCGGCGAGGCCCTCGCCCAGCTCACCGAGGCACTGTCGCTCTTCCACGAGAACCGGCAGCCGCTGTGGGAGGGCGTGACCCACTTCCGGCTCGCCGTGGCCCACCTGGCGGCGCGCCGGCCCACCCTGGCCGCCTCGCACGCCGAGCAGGCGATCGCGCTGCGCGGCATCGGCGGGGAGTGGCGCCGGGCGACCGTGCTGACGGTGCTGGGCAAGGCGCTGCGGCGGCTGGGACAGACGGACCGGGCCCGGGCGTGCTGGCGTGACGCGGAGGCCGTCTTCCGGCAGCTGGGGTCCACCGAACTGGCCGAGGTGCAAGCCCTGCTAGCCTCGGAGATCGCGGCCTGACCTGCGACGATCCCCGTTGAACGAGGCGTTCATCGTTCGTTTATCGCCCCGCGGCACGATAGGTGCATCGACCCGGCGCGTCGGGGGGCAACCGGGTCGGTTGGAGGACCACCCGCTCGGCGGTCATCGGGGGAATCGCCGAGCGGGCCCGACCCATCCACCAGGAGAACCGATGACGACGAACGAGAACATCCTGCCGGCCGACGGTGACAGCAAGTCGCTCGACAACCACGCCCCGGGCGTCGACGTCGAGACTCTGGACAACCACGCCTCGGGCATCGAGATCAAGCCGCTCGACCCGGCTCCGGTGCCCGCTCCGGCCCCGGCGACGCCGGCCGAGGAGATCCAGACGCTGGACAACCACGCGTCCGGCCCGCGCCCGTAAGACGCGCACGGCACCACGCAAGAACGCAAGACGTACGGGGGATTCAACGGGGGAACGGCGGTCGCGGTGGCCCGGAGGGGGAGCCACCGCGACCGCCGCACGTCTGCGTCCGGTCCGCACCGGGCCCCCGCCCGCGGCATAGGCTGGTGGTGTGTTCACCTCCCACGGACCGAGCGTCCGCGAACTCGCCGTGCAGGGCCTCTCCTCGATCGAGCGCGGCTACGACCTGCTCGCGCCGAAGTTCGACCAGACGCCCTTCCGCACCCCTGACCGCATGCTCGACGCCGTGGAGGAGACCCTCGCCCTGCGGGAGGGCTCCTTCGGCACCGGGCTCGACGTCTGCTGCGGCACCGGCGCCGCGATCGGCATGCTGCGAAGGCTGTGCCGGGACCGGGTGACCGGGGTGGACCTCAGCACGGGCATGCTGGCCGAGGCCGGGCGCGCCCACCCGGACGACCGCGTGGACTTCGTACGGGCCGACGCACGGGCGCTGCCGCCCGCGCTCGCGGACACGTACGACCTGGCGGTCAGCTTCGGCGCCTTCGGCCACTTCCTCCCCGCCGAGCGGCCCGCCCTCTTCTCCGGGGTGCACCGCGCGCTGCGCCCCGGCGGGGTGTTCGCCTTCCCGATCGGCGCCCCGATCCCGCCGAGCTCCCCGGTGTGGTGGGCCGCGGCGGGCTTCGACGCGGCGATGCGGGTGCGCAACGCGGTGTGGCGGCCGTCCTTCGTCATGTACTACCGGACCTTCCCCCTCAGCGGGGTCCGCCGCGACCTGGCGGCGGCCGGCTTCACCGTCGAGACCGTGCCGCTGGACCACTTCGGGCGGCAGGCCGGGGGCGCTCCCCGCTGGCGGCTGGTGCTGGCCCGGCGTACCTAGCGGAATCACTGCGTCACCACCGGTGCACGGGACACAATCGACGAGGGTCCGTCAGGCAGCGCGCTTCCGCACCACCCTCACCCCTTGGAGCAGCCGGTGTCGTCGCAGGAAATGCCCATAACGATCACCCCCCAGCAGGCCGCCCACGGTGTCATCCTCCCCGTTCTGCTGGCGAACGGCCCGGCCCGGCTGCGCATCCCGTCCTGCCGCAACGGCGATCTCGTCCGGGCCCGCGTCGGGGAGCAGGAGTTACTCCTGCGCATCCGCGTCTCAGGGGCCGCAGCGGGAGCCGGAGCGGGAACCGGAGCGACCGCCGGAGCGGGAGCGGGAGCCGCATTCGCTACCGGCGCCGCCAGCGCGACCGGCGGCGCGGGCGCGGGTCCGGGCGTGCCGCGGTCCGGCCCCTCCCCCACGGCGAACGGCCGCGGGTGCATCGCCGCGTTCCTGGTCGCCGCCGTGGTGGTCGTCGTCTTCATCGCGGTGAACAGCGGGGACGACGGCGACGGCAAGAACTCCGCCTCCCCGAGCCCGACCTACTCGACCGGCGCGTTGTCGCCCCCCTCCTCCACCCCGTGGACGGCCGAACCCACCACCGCCCCGAACCCCGTGCCCACCCGGTACAGCCCGGAACCCGCCCCGGAGCCGACCCCGGAGCCGAGTCCCTTCGACCGCGGCACCTGCCTCAACGGTCAGTTGCCGGACTCGACGACGCCGCAGAGCGTCAGCGGCGTGGACGAAGTCTCCTGCTCGGCGTCCGACGCGCACTACAAGGTGATCGAGAGCATCCCCGGCACCTCGGACATGGACCGCTGCAACTCCAACCCCAAGACGCAGTACGCGTTCTCCTACCGCTACATGCGCGGTGCCACCGTCCTCAACCAGTACGTCTACTGCCTGGTCGGCCTCGGCTCGTACGCCCGCTGAGCGGCCGGCCCCGTCCCGCGCGGCGCTAGCGGGCGCGCAGCTCGCGCTTGAGGACCTTGCCGCTCGCGTTGCGCGGCAGCTCGGAGACGAACTCGACCGCGCGCGGCACCTTGTAGTTGGCCATCTCCCGCCGGGACCAGGCGATCAGGTCGTCGGCGGTGAGCGTGGAGCCGGGGCGGCGGACCGCGTACGCCTTGCCGACCTCGCCGAGGCGCGCATCCGGGACGCCGACGACCGCGACGTCCGCGACGTCCGGGTGCAGGCCGAGGAGCTGCTCGATCTCGGCGGGATAGGCGTTGAAGCCGCCGACGATGAACATGTCCTTGATCCGGTCGGTGATGCGCAGGTTGCCCTGCGCGTCCTTGAACCCGACGTCGCCGGTGTGCAGCCAGCCGTCCCGGGTGATCGCCTTGGCGGTCTCTTCGGGGTCCTCGAAGTAGCCCTGCATGACGTGGTAGCCGCGGACCACGATCTCGCCGGCCTCGCCCGTGGGCCTCGGCGTCCCGGCCGCGTCCACGATCATCACCTCGGTGTCCGGGATGGCCCGCCCCGAGGTCTCGGAGATGATCTCCGCGCGGTCGCCCCGCCGGCACATGGTGACGATGCCACTGGCCTCGGAGAGCCCGTAGGCGGTGAGGACGGTGGCGAGGTGCAGCTCGCCGCGCAGCCGCTCGACGAGCCGCAGCGGGACCACGGCCGCGCCGGTGACGACCAGGCGCAGGGCGGACAGGTCGTGCTGGTCGCGCTGGGGGTGGTCGAGGAGGGACTGGTGGAGGGTGGGCGGCCCGGGGAGTACGGAGATCCGCTCGGCGGCGACGTTGGCGAGGACGGTGTCCACGTTGAAGACGGGCTGCGGGACCATCGTGGCCCCGCGCATCAGGCAGGCGATGATCCCGGCCTTGTAGCCGAAGGTGTGGAAGAAGGGGTTCACGATCAGGTAGCGGTCGCCCTCGCGGAGTCCGGCGAGCTCGCACCACACGTCGTAGCAGCGCAGGGACTGGGCGTGGGTGATGACGGCGCCCTTCGGGCTGCCGGTGGTGCCGGAGGTGAAGATGATGTCGGAGGGTGCGTCGGAGGGGATGGACGCGGCGCGTTCGCGCACGGATTCGGCCGGTACGCGGTCCCCGCCCGCCAGGAAGTCCTTCCAGGTGCGGAAGGACTCGGGCGCGTCCTCGGCGAGGACGACGACCTGCTGCAGGTGCGGGAGCCCGCGCAGCGGCCCGGCACCGGGGCCCTCGCCCGCGGCCCGGCGCAGGGAGGCGACGTAGGAGGTGCCGAGGAAGGTGCCGGTGACGAAGAGCAGCCTGGCCCGGCTGCGCTGGAGGACGTACGCCGCTTCCGCGCCCTTGAAACGGGTGTTGAGGGGGACGAGCACCGCGCCCGCCGAGACGGCGCCGAGCGCGGAGACGATCCACTCCAGGGTGTTGGGGGCCCACACGGCGACCCGGTCGCCGGGCTCGACGCCGGCGGCGATGCAGGCCGCAGCGGCGCGCTCGACGCGCTCGCCGAGCTGCGCGTAGCTGATGCGGACGCGGCCGTCGACGACGGCCTCCCGGTCGGCGTACCGTACGGCTGCCGCCCGCACGAGCCCCGCGATGCTGCCCCAGCGCAGGTCTGCGCGTACCCCGTCGTTCACGCCGTCGTTCACGCCGTCGTTCACGCCGTCGTTCACGCCGTCGCGTACGGCCCCGCGTGCGTCGTCGCCCATGCGTGTCATCCTCCCGCGAACCCAGTAGCTGACTATCCGTCAGATTAGCTGTAGCCTTCGCGGCTGTCAGTACTGGCGCACCCCGGAGGTGGCGATGGCCGCAACGCTCAAGGACGCTACGGCGATAGTGGGCATCGGGCAGACCGCCTTTGCCAGACAACTGCCGCAGTCCGAGAAGGAACTGGCCTGCCGGGCGATCCTGGCTGCCCTCGCCGACGCCGGCATCGAGCCCTCCGAGGTCGACGCCTTCTCCTCCTACACCATGGAGGAGACCGACGAGGTCGAGGTCGCCAAGGCCATAGGCGCCGGCGACGTCACCTTCTTCTCCAAGATCGGCTACGGCGGCGGCGGTTCCTGCGCCACCGTCGGCCACCTGGCCTCGGCGGTGGCGACCGGCCAGGCCACCGTCGGCGTCGCCTGGCGCTCCCGCAAACGCGGCTCCGGCCCGCGCCCCTGGAAGAACACCGCCGTCCAGCTGCCCACCCCCGGCCAGTGGACCCGCCCCTTCGGGCTGCTGCGCCCCGCCGACGAGATCGGCATGCTGGCCCGCCGCTACATGCACGAGTACGGCGCCACCCGCGACCACCTCTTCAACGTGGCCATGGCCTGCCGCAACCGGGCCAACGCCAACCCGGCCGCCATGATGTACGAGCGCCCGCTGACCCGCGAGATGTACATGACCTCGCGCATGATCAGCGACCCGCTCTGCCTCTTCGACAACTGCCTGGAGACCGACGGGGCGCTGGCCTGCGTGATCGTCTCCGCCGAGCGGGCCCGGGACTGCCGCCAGAAGCCCGTCTACGTGCACTCCGTCGCCCAGGGCCTGCCCTCCCAGCACCACGGCATGGTCAACTACTGGAACGACGACCCGCTCTCCGGGCCCGCCTGGACCGCCGGCCGCCACCTGTGGAAGCAGGCCGACTTCGGGCCTCAGGACGTGGACGTCGCCCAGATCTACGACGCCTTCACCCCGCTGATCCCGCTCTCCCTGGAGGGCTACGGCTTCTGCGGGCGCGGCGAGGGCGCCGCCTTCACCGAGGGCGGAGCCCTGGAGATGGGCGGCCGCCTGCCGATCAACACCGGGGGCGGCGGCCTGTCCGAGGCGTACGTGCACGGCTTCAACCTGATCAACGAGGGCGTCAAGCAGCTGCGCGGCATCTCCACCGCCCAGGTGCCGGACGCCGCGACCTGCCTGGTGACGGCGGGCGAGGGAGTCCCGACGTCCGCGATCCTGCTGAGGAGCTGACCGATGACCACCACGTCCGACGCATCCACCACGTCCGATGCGTCCCCCGCATCCCCCGCATCCGCCGCGT
Organism: Streptomyces sp. MB09-01; assembly: GCF_033794505.1. NCBI lineage: Bacteria > Bacillati > Actinomycetota > Actinomycetes > Kitasatosporales > Streptomycetaceae > Streptomyces > Streptomyces sp. MB09-01. Next base: position 8,135 of record NZ_JARAYQ010000273.1, read on the forward strand.
CCGCCGCGTCCGTGGACGAACTGCTCCTGCCGGTCCCCGACGGGGACGGCGCCCCCTTCTGGGAGTACGCCGCGCGGGGCGAACTCCGCATCCAGGCCTGCGCCGCCTGCGGCCGGCTGCGCTTCCCGCCCCGCCCCTGCTGCCCGCACTGCAGATCCTTCGACGGCGAGTGGCGCCGCATGAGCGGCCGCGGCCGCATCTGGTCCTACGTCCGGCCGCACCCGCCGCTGCTGCCCGCCTACGCCGCGCAGGCCCCGTACAACGTGGTCCTCGTGGAGCTCGCCGACGCCCCGCACATCCGGCTCGCCGGGAACCTGGTGACCTCGGCCGACGCCCCGCTGGACTCGATGGATCCGGCCCGGCTGCGCATCGGCGCACGGGTCCAGGTGGCCTTCACCGAGATCGGCGGGATGGCCGTGCCGCGCTGGCTCCTGGAGAGGCCGTGACCGTACGGGTGGAGCGGGACAAGGCGACCGGGGTCGCGGTCGTCACCCTGGACCGGGAGCGCCGGCACAATGCGATCGACCTGGCGACGGCGGGCGAACTGGGCGCGGTGTGGCGGGAGTTCCGGTACGCGGAGGAGGTGCGGGCGGTGGTGCTCACGGGCGCCGGGACGGCCGCCTTCTGCACCGGCATCGACCGCCGTGTCGACGTGCCGCAGCCCGGGTCCCCGTACTCGGCCGACGATCCGCTCCTCGCGATCGGCCCCAAGGCCGGCGACCTGTGGAAGCCCGTCGTCGCCGCCGTCAACGGCATGGCCTGCGGCGGGGCCTTCTACCTGCTGGGCGAGGCGGAGTTCCTGATCGCCTCCGAGACGGCGACCTTCTTCGACCCGCACACGACGTACGGGATGGTCAGCGCCTACGAGGCCGTCTACATGGCGCAGCGCATGCCCTTCGGCGAGGCCGCCCGGATGTCCCTGATGGGCACGGCCGAACGGCTCTCCGCGCGCCGGGCGCACGAGATCGGGCTCGTCTCGGAGCTGACCGCCCCCGCCGAGCTGCTCCCGGCGGCCCTGCGGGCGGCGGAGACCCTGGCCGGCTTCCCGACGGAGGCCGTGCAGGGCACCGTACGGGCCCTGTGGTCGGCGAAGCAGGCCGCGCTCCAGCAGGCCCTGGCCCAGGCCCCGGCACTGATCGCGCTGGGGAACCTGGCGCCGGAGCGGCAGGCGGAGCTGTTCGCGGGGCGGCGCGGGGCGCCGGAGCCGCGGGTGCGGTGAGCCCGCGGCTCGGGGAGATCGGAGCCGCGGGTGCGGTGAGGCGCGGGCGCGGTGAAGCGCGGGTGCGGTGAGGCGCGGGCGCGGTGAAGCGCGGGTGCGGTGAGGCGCGGGCGCGGTGAAGCGCGGGCGCGGTGAAGCGCGGGCCGGGCGGCGGGCCGCGTGGGGCCTACGCCCGGTCGACGGTGCCCACCCGGCAGTTCTTCACCTCGGCGGCCTTGCCCGGGACCGTCATCGGGACCACGACGGTCCGGCTCTCGCGCGCCTTGAGCGTGACCTTCAGGGACCCGGCGTCGAGGGCCGCACCGTTCGCACCGCTGAAGGTCACCGGCACCCGCACCGTGCGCTCGGCGTCCACGGTGGAGATGACCTGGACGGTGGCCCCCTTCTTGTCCGCGCCGACACAATCGACGAGCACGGCCCGCGCGGGCGCCGACGTCGGGCTCGCCGAGGCCGTCGGGCTGCTGCTGCTCTTGCTGCTGTGACTCTTCTTCTTCTTGCTCTTGGAGCTGGAGCAGCCGCCTCCGCTGCTGCTACTGCTGCCCTTGCTCTTGCCGCCGCTCCCGCTGCTGCTGCTCCCGCCGTGTGACGAGAAACCGGTCAGCGCGAAGACGACGGCCACGAGCACCGCGGTGAACCTGATACGACGCCCAGCCACCATGGCCCGAACTCCTCCCCCTGGACAACGGCGGGTCACGCTATCAGTGCGCCGCCGCGCCGGTAACGGGCCGGGGAGGGACCCTCTCCGTCCGGCCGCCCCGCATGCGCGGCCCCGGAGCCGGGCGTAGCGTCGGGATCGAGACCCCTACCGCGAAGGGCCGGGCATGATCCGCAACGTACTCGGCTCGCTGATGGGTCTGATCGGAGCGGCGGCCGCCGTCTGGAGCCCCTTCCGTGCCTGGTACGACGGCCGTCATGGACGCGACTACCGCGTCCAGGAGCTCTTCACTGCCGTCGGGATCACCGATCACAAGGCCGCCCTGCTGGGCTCGCTCCTGCTCCCCTTCGTCTTCGCCGCCGCCCTCGCGCTGGCCGCGGCCGTGCTCCGCTCGCGGCTGCTCATGGCGCTGGCGGGGGTCATCGTCCTCGGCTTCGCCGTCCTGTGGACGGTCCGCCAGGGTCAGGCCGCCGGGAGCCTCTCGGTGGGCGGCGACGGCCAGGGCCTCGGTGACGGCCTCGCCAACGCCTTCGGCGCCGGCGCGTTGATCCTCCTGGGCGCCACCGTCATGCGCGGCCGGCACACCCGGCGCGCATGACGGTGGCGCCCAGG
>NZ_JARAYQ010000274.1:0-10441 GCF_033794505.1 Streptomyces sp. MB09-01
CGCCCCGAGGCCCCCGGCGGGCACCCCCGCCACGGCCGACCTCGCGAACCGGGCCCGGGCCTCGCTCGCCGACGCCGTACGCCTGACCCGCTGGGCCGAGCGCAACCTCGGCTCCGGAGACGGCGGACGACCCGCCCCCACCGGCGCCCTGCCGGCCTCCGACGTCGAACGCGCCGCCGGGGAACTGGGTCTGACGCACGGGCAGATCCGGGTCGGCTGGGACCGCGCCCGGCTGGCCGGCCTGGTCGAGGTGCACGGCGGCCACGCCCGGCCCGGCTGGCGGCTGCGGGCCTGGGACCGGGACGACACCGCCGTACTGCGCGGCTGGGTCGCCCTCTTCGACGCCTGGTCGCTCGTCCACCCCGCCCCCGCCGACATCACCCCCTCGGCCGTCGCCGAGGTCGTCGAGGCGATGCCCCAGCTCCTTTCCCTGCTCCAGCTGTCCGCCGGCCCGGTGACCGTCCCCGACCTGCTCGACCTGCTCGGGCAGCGCGTCACCGAACTGCGCGACGAGCGGTGCGAGATCCCCTACGACGCCGAGCCCGCGGCGGCCCGCACGGCCGCCGCCGGCGGACCGGGCGACCCGGACCAGCACCCGGCCCCCGCCCAGGACGTACCCGTGCAGGACCGGCCCGCGGGATCCGCAGCCGGCTCCGCGGAGGCCCGCCCCGTCCCCCTCGCCCGGCTGCTGCGCTGGGCGCTCGGCGGACTCGCCGCCGTGGACGCCGTCACCCTCGGCCCCGCCCGGGCCACGCTCACCCCGCTCGGCAGCTGGGCCGTCTGGGTCAAACTGGAGCAGATCTGCGTCGCCGCGCAGAGCCCCGCCGGGAACATCGAGCAGTCCGCCGCCGCCATGCTGCACGGCTGCGCCCGGCTCACCCCCGGGCCGGCCCGCGCCGAGTACCAGGCCTGGCTCGCCGCCCGGCCCGTCGGCCACGCCGTGGCCGAGCTCCTGCAGGCCGCCCGCGGCGAGGACGCCCTGCTGCGCGGCCTCGCCTTCGAGGCGCTGCGCGTCGTCGGCGCCCCCGCCGAGCCAGAGGTGCGCGCCGCCGTACGCGAGCCCGCCCTGCGCCCCTACGCCCTGCTCTGGCTCGCCGAGCACGACGGGATCGACCCCGACGAGGCGCAGGACGTGCTCACCGCCGAGGAGTCGACCTGGCTCTGGGTGGACACCGCGGCCGCCATCGCCGACCACGGCGAGGCCGAGCTGCTGGCCCGCCACCTCGACTCGGCCGTCCGGACCACCGTGCCCCGGCTGCTGGACGAGGTCCGCGCGGTCGGACATCCGCGCACCGTGCAGGTCCTGGTCGCGCTGGCCGCCGCGCACCCCGACCCGGCCCTCGCCAAGGCCGTCCGCAGGGCCGCCTTCCAGGTCCACACCGGCGGCGCCTAGGTCGGGCGCGGCGGGGCCGCCGTGCCCGGGCCGCCCCTGCCGTGGGTTGCGGGGGCCGGGCACCCGTAGGGCCGGCGGCGCCGGAACGCCGCGGGCCCGGGGCGCGGCGCCGCGGCTCTCAGACCTGCGGCGCGTACGTGCCGAAGCTCCAGATGTTGCCCTCGGCGTCCCGGGCCATGTAGTCGCGCGAGCCGTAGTCCTGGTCCTTGGGTTCCATCACGATCTCCACCCCGTGCTCGGCCGCCCGCCGGTGGTGGGCGTCCACGTCGTCGACCACGACATAGATCCCCGAAGGGCCCGCGCCCTCCATGGCCTTGTCGAAGACCCCGCCGGTGCCCTTGCTGCCCAGCATCACCACACCGTTGCCGTAGGCCAGCTCCGCGTGCACCACCGAGCCGTCCTCACCCTCGTACACCGCGACCTGGCTGAACCCGAAGGCCTCGGTCAGCAGCCTGATGGCGGCCTTCGCGTCGCGGTAGACCAGCGTGGGACAGATGGACGGAACGCCTGCCATGACGATCACTCCCTCTCGTGACGGTGACCCGCGTCACACCAGCATGGCAGGCGGCGGCGGCAGTCAGCGGAAGGTGTTGCACCGGGCCATGTCGCCCGTGCGGTAGCCCTGGTGGAACCACTGCCGGCGCTGCTCGGCCGAGCCGTGCGTCCAGGACTCCGGGGTCACCCGGCCCTGGAACTTCTCCTGGATCCGGTCGTCGCCGACCGCGGCCGCCGCGTCCAGCCCGTCCCTGATGTCCTGGCCGGTCAGGTTGGTGATGAGCGGCCGCCCGGTGGACTCGTCCGGGGTGCGCGTCGCGTTGTGCGCCCACACCCCCGCGTAGCAGTCGGCCTGCAGCTCGACCTTGACCGCGTTGCTGTTCGCCCCCTGCAGGCCGTCCTGGGAGCGCTGGAGCGTCCCGAGCAGGTTCTGGACGTGGTGCCCGTACTCGTGGGCGACGACGTAGGCCTGGGCGAAGGGGCCGCCGCTCGCGCCGAACTTCGTCCGCAGCTCGTTGAAGAAGCCCAGGTCCAGATAGACCTGCCGGTCGGCGGGGCAGTAGAAGGGGCCGACCGCCGAGGTGGCGGTCCCGCACCCGGTGTTCACACGGCCGGTGAAGAACACCGTCGACGCCGGGCCGTACTGGCCGCCGCGCCGGGCGAACTCCTGCCTCCAGAAGTCCTGGGTGCTGTTGACCACCGCGACCAGCCGGCAGTCCTCCCGCATGTTCGCGTCCCGTCCCGTCCTGCACTCCTGCTGCACCTCGTTGACGGAGGACGCGGCAGGCCCCGGCTCCTGGTCCCCGGAGGAGAGCCCCAGCTGCTCCGGACCCACACCGAAGAGAGCGCGATGATGCCGACGAGGCCGCCGCCGACCGTGGCCCTCCCGCCGGGGATGCGACTGCCGCACACATCCTTGACCTCGGAGGCGTCCAGGTTGGCGTCGTCGTCGAACTGCATCCCCGCACCGCCCTCTCTTCGTGGGGCCGGGTGGGCCGCGTGGCCGCCCCTGCGGCGAGTATCGACCCATTCCTCCAGGTACGCGCCCCGGCCTCCCCGGGTCCCGTGGGCCGAACGGGGGGCACGGAGCGGCGGCTCCCGCCCGCCGGCCGGCCCGGCCCGCGCCCCGAAACCAGTTGCACACCCCCGGTAGAATGTCTCCCATGGCAAATCTCCTCGCGGATTAGCGGCGTCGAAGCATCGCGTCCTGCCCCCCTTCCGCCGTCCCGACCCGCCCTGGAGTATTTCCGTGATCACCGCCACCGGCATCGAGCTGCGCGCCGGCGCCCGCATCCTCATCGAGTCCGCTTCCTTCCGCGTCGCCAAGGGCGACCGCATCGGCCTGGTCGGCCGCAACGGAGCGGGCAAGACCACCCTCACCAAGTGCCTCGCGGGCGAGGGGCAGCCCGCCGCCGGCTCCATCGCCCGCTCGGGCGAGGTCGGCTACCTCCCGCAGGACCCGCGCACCGGCGACCTCGACGTCCTGGCCCGCGACCGGATCCTGTCGGCGCGCGGACTCGACGTACTGATCAAGAAGATGCGCGCCAACGAGGAGCGCATCGCCACCGGCGCCGGCGCCACCCGTGAGAAGGCGCTCAAGCAGTACGAGCGCCAGGAGACCGAGTTCCTCACCAAGGGCGGGTACGCCGCCGAGTCCGAGGCCGCCACCATCTCCGCGGCGCTCAGCCTGCCCGACCGCGTGCTCGGCCAGCCGCTGCACACCCTCTCCGGCGGTCAGCGCCGCCGCGTCGAGCTCGCCCGGATCCTCTTCTCGGACGCCGACACCCTGCTCCTCGACGAGCCCACCAACCACCTCGACGCCGACTCCATCGTCTGGCTGCGGGACTACCTGAAGAACTACCGCGGCGGCTTCATCGTGATCTCCCACGATGTCGACCTGGTCGAGACCGTCGTCAACAAGGTCTTCTACCTGGACGCCAACCGCGCCCAGATCGATGTCTACAACATGGGCTGGAAGCTCTACCAGCAGCAGCGCGAGGCCGACGAGAAGCGCCGCAAGCGCGAGCGCCAGAACGCCGAGAAGAAGGCCGCGGCCCTGAACTCGCAGGCCGACAAGATGCGCGCAAAGGCCACCAAGACCGTCGCCGCGCAGAACATGGCCAAGCGCGCCGACCGGCTGCTCGCCGGCCTGGACGCCGTCCGCGTGTCCGACAAGGTCGCCAAGCTGCGCTTCCCGGACCCGGCCCCCTGCGGGAAGACCCCGCTGACCGCCGAGGGCCTCTCCAAGTCCTACGGCTCGCTGGAGATCTTCACCGACGTCGACCTGGCCATCGACAAGGGCTCCCGCGTCGTCATCCTCGGCCTCAACGGCGCCGGCAAGACCACCCTGCTGCGCCTGCTGTCGGGCACCGAGAAGCCGGACACGGGCACGGTCGTCCCCGGCCACGGCCTCAAGCTCGGCTACTACGCACAGGAGCACGAGACGCTGGACCCGGACCGCACGGTCCTGGAGAACATGCGCTCCTCCGCGCCCGACCTGGACCTGGTCGCCGTACGCAAGACGCTCGGCTCCTTCCTGTTCTCCGGGGACGACGTGGACAAGCCCGCCGGAGTGCTCTCCGGCGGCGAGAAGACCCGCCTGGCCCTGGCCACGCTGGTCGTCTCCTCGGCGAACGTGCTGCTGCTCGACGAGCCCACGAACAACCTCGACCCGGCCAGCCGCGAGGAGATCCTGGGCGCCCTGCGCACGTACAAGGGCGCGGTCATCCTCGTCACGCACGACGAGGGCGCCGTCGAGGCGCTGGAGCCGGAGCGGATCATCCTGCTCCCGGACGGCGTCGAGGACCTGTGGGGCCCGGACTACCGGGACCTGGTGGCGCTCGCCTGACCCGGACGGGGCCCCTGCCCGGGCCCTGGTCGGCCCCGGTCCGGGGCCCCTCCGACCCTGATCCAGTTCCTTATGGATCATTCGGCTCAGGGGTGATCCATCATCTGAGTGAGACGGTCTCGTACCGTTGCGCGTCGTACGACGGCCCCGGCCGCACCAGCGAAGGTGCGTCGCCGGGGCCGTTCGTTTTCCGCCACCCCGCCTCTGACCTGGCGATTCCCGGCGGGGGCGGTGAAGTGTGACGGAAGTCATGCGGCGGAAGAGGAGATTCCGTTCTGCTCGGGCGTCCACGGCTCGAGAAATGCCGCCGTACCGACCTTGCTGAATGGGTGGCCAGGAAGCGTGGGAGGGGTGATCATGAGAAGTCCAGAGCGCACTTCCCATGAGGAGGCACGGGTGGCCGAGACTCTGAAGAAGGGCAGCCGGGTAACCGGCGCCGCGCGCGACAAGCTCGCGGCAGACCTGAAGAAGAAGTACGACTCCGGTGCGAGTATCCGGGCGCTGGCCGAAGAGACCGGCCGGTCCTACGGATTCGTCCACCGGATGCTCAGTGAGTCCGGGGTTTCGCTGCGCGGTCGCGGTGGCGCGACGCGGGGCAAGAAGGCGGCTACGGCCTGACCCTGGTCCCATCGGTTCCAACGCTCCAAGGCTCCAACGGCTTCAAAGCTCACATGTTCCGACGTTTCCTTCGGTGACCCCCGGTCGGCCTGCCGGTCGGCTGGGTGGTTACTGTGCAGTCACTTAGGCCGGGCTTGCGGCCGACTGCACACCGGAGGCATACACAGATGGCTCTGCTCGACAAGGACGGCGTACGACTCACCGTCGACGACACGGTCGCCACGGTGACACTGACCAATCCGGCCAAGCGAAATGCCCAATCCCCCGCGCTCTGGCGGGCTTTGGCCGAGGCCGGGAGGTCGTTGCCGGGCACCGTCCGGGTCGTCGTGCTGCGCGGTGAGGGCCAGTCCTTCTCCGCCGGGCTCGACCGGCAGGCGTTCACCCCCGAAGGCTTCGAGGGCGAGCCGTCCTTCCTCGATCTGGCACGTGGATCGGACGAACTGCTCGATTCCACGATCGCCGAGTACCAGGAGGCATTCACCTGGTGGAGGCGTAACGACATCATCTCCGTCGCCGCCGTGCAGGGGCACGCGATCGGCGCCGGCTTCCAGCTCGCGCTCGCGTGCGATCTGCGCGTGGTCGCGGACGACGTGCAGTTCGCCATGCGCGAGACCAGCCTCGGCTTGGTCCCCGACCTGGCCGGAACCCAGCCCCTGACCTTCCTGGTCGGCTACGCCCGCGCGCTGGAGATCTGCGCGACGGGCCGCTTCGTGCACGCCGAGGAAGCGGAGCGGGTCGGCCTCGCCAACCTGGTCGTCCCGGCCGACGAGCTCGACGCCGCCGTCCAGGACCTCACCACCGCGCTGCTGGCTCCGCCGCGCGACGCGGTGATCGAGACCAAGGCGCTCCTGCGCGCCGCGCCCTCCCGCCCGTACGACGACCAGCGCGCCGCCGAGCGCGCCGCCCAGGCCCGCCGCCTGCGGGACCTGGCGGGACTGTCCGACTAAGCAGGAGCCGGGAGGCAACCCCCTGCCCCGAACGCCGGCCCGTTCCGGCCCCGCCGGCGTTCGAGGCGCGGGAGTTCCCCGGACGAGTCCGGGGGAGGGTCCGGGGCGGAGCCCCGGGGTCGTCGGAGCCGCGCGTACCGGCGCAGCCCGGGAACCGGTTCCGGCCGAGCGGCGCAGTCCCGGGGCGCGGGCGCGGCTACGCGCTTAACGTGGTGCGGAGTGAGTCCGACTCCGCACGCGCGAAAGGGCACGCCATGACCGAATCCGCATCAGGCCGCGGTGGCTCCGCCAAGGAACCCGGCGACCGAGGACGCACGAGCATTTCCGACGGCGTGGTCGAGAAGATCGCCGGGCTGGCGGCCCGTGAGGTGGTCGGCGTACACGCCATGGGTAGCGGCACCGCTCTCTCCCGCACCTTCGGCGCCGTCCGCGACCGGGTGCCCGGCGGCCAGAAGGCCTCCGTCAGCCGCGGCGTCAAGGCGGAGGTCGGCGAGGTCCAGACCGCCCTCGACCTGGAGATCGTCGTCGACTACGGCGTGTCGATCCGCGACGTGGCACGGGCGGTCCGTGAGAACGTCATCTCGGCGGTCGAGCGGATGACCGGCCTGGAGGTCGTCGAGGTCAACATCGCCGTCAGCGACGTCAAGCTGCCCGACGAGCCCGACGAGGAGCCGGAGTCCCGTCTCCAGTAGCCGAGAGGAGCCCGTGATGAGCATGGCGATCGCCGGCCTGTTCGCCGGAATGGCCCTGGCGTTCGCCGGTTACTTCGGCGGTTTCGGCGCCTTCCTCCTGGTGGCGGCCCTCGGCGCCCTCGGATTCGTCGTCGGCCGCTTCCTCGACGGGGACCTGGACGCCGGTGACCTGTTCCGCCGCCGTGACGACCGGCGCGGGTGAGGGGCCGATGAGCGCGGATCAGCCCCGGGCCACCCCGCCACGGGTGGCCGCCGAGGACCGCGGGTCCACCCTCATCGCCGACCGGGTCGTCGCCAAGATCGCGGCCCAGGCCGCGAGGGAGGCGCTCACCGCCACCTCCGGCGCGCCCCCGCACGCCACCGTCACCGTGCACCACGACATCGCACGGGTACGGGTGAGCCTGGAGCTCGACTACCCCTCCGACCTCGCCGCCCAGTGCGCCGCCGTACGCGCCCGGGTCGCCCACCGCGTCGAGGAGTGCGCGCAGATGTCGGTGCCCGAGGTGGACATCGACGTCGAGCACCTGCACTCCGCCCACACCCGGACCGCCGCCGGGCGGGACCGGCGGCTGCGGTGACGGCCCCCGGCTCCGGCCGCACCCGCCGGTTCCGCTCCGCCCGGCGGGTGCCCGCCGCGCTCACCGCCCTGGCCGTGCTGGGGGTGGCGGGGCTGTTCCTGTACGACCTGGCCGCCGTACGGGCCGGCCGGCCCGCCATGGGCTGGCGCCGCGACCTCGCCCACTGGCTGGAGACGCGGACCCCGGCCGACCTGCCGGTGCAGGTGACCGGCGGGGCCCTGGCAGTGGCCGGGGCGGTCCTCCTGCTGCTGGCGCTCACCCCCGGGCTCCGCCGGATCCTGACCATGCGGACGCCCGGCCAGCACGCCTCGGTACGGGCCGGTCTCGGCCGCAAGGACGCCGCGCAGGTCCTGCGGGACCGGGCCATGGAGGTGTCCGGGGTGCGCTCGGTCCGGGTCAAGGTGGGCCGGTCCCGCATCGGGGTGCGGGCCACCTCGCACTTCCGCGAGCTGGACGACGTACGGGCCGACCTGGACGCCGTACTCGCCGTCGGCGTCGAGGAACTGGGCCTCGCGCACCCGCCGCAGCTGCTCGTACGGGTCAGGAGGTGAGCGGGATGCTCGGGACGGTGAACCGGATCCTGCTGGCGGTGGCCGGAGCGGTCCTGCTGGCGGCCGGAGCCGTGCTGCTGACGGGCTCGCGGCCGCTGCACGGGCGGCACGCGCCGCTGCTGGCGGCCGGAGCGGGGCACCGGTCCTGGCACGCCGACGGCTGGTGGTGGTGGGCGGTGCTCGCCGGGCTCGGAGTGGTCGTCCTGCTGGCGCTGTGGTGGCTGCTGTCCCAACTGCGGCGCCCGCGGCTGCCCGCGGTGGTCGTGGACACCGGGGACGGGGCCTTCGCCCTGCTCCGGGGGCGCGCCCTGGAAGAGGCGGTGGCCGCGGAGGCCGGCGCGCTGGACGGCGTCGCCGGCTGCCGGGTGGTGCTGCGCGGGCGGCGCGGATCGCCCGCGCTGCGGGTCGCGCTGGAACTGGAACCCCATGCGGTCCCCGCCGACACGCTCGCCGCCGTGGCGGGCCCGGTCCTCACCCACGCCCGCGCCTCGGCGGGCCTCGCCGATCTCCCGACGGAGGCCCGCCTCAAGGTGACGTCGCACCGGGCGCAGCGGGTCACTTAGGCCGTCTCTTCTGGATCTTCCGGAGCCCCGGCGGCTGGGATCCGACCCGGACCCCTACGGCGCTCCGCGCCCGCGCCCCGGTCGCCCCGGGGCTGAAATGCCCCACGGCGGGTCAGAAGCCGTGGCGGGAGCCGCCGTCGACCGGGAGCATGACGCCCGTCAGGTACGAGGCCGCCGGGGACAGCAGGAAGGCCGCCGTGCGGCCGAACTCCTCCGGGGCGCCGTACCGCCGCAGCGGGATGCGGGACTCGTTCCCGGCGCGGGCCGCGTCCGCGTCGCCGCCCAGCGCGTCGAGCTCCCGCACGCGGTCGGTGTCGATGCGCGCCGGGAGCAGGCCGACGACCCGGATCCCGCGCGGGCCGAGCTCCACGGAGAGGGACTTCGCGAAGCCCGCCAGGCCCGGACGCAGGCCGTTGGAAATGGTCAGCCCCGGGATCGGTTCGTGGACCGAGCCCGACAGGACGAAGCCGATGACCCCGCCCTCGCCCAGCTCGGCCGCCGCCGCCCGGGCGAGGCGGACCGCGCCCAGGAACACCGACTCGAAGGCCGCCGACCACTGTTCGTCGGTGCTGTCGGCCGCGAAACCGGGGGCCGGACCGCCGACGCTGATGAGGATGCCGTCGAGGCGGCCGAAGTGCTCGCGCGCGGCAGCGACGAGCCGCCCGGCCACCGCCGGGTCGGAGTTGTCGGCCGCCACGCCCACGGCGTTCGGGCCGAGGGCGGCGGCGGCGTCGGCCGCCCGCTTCTCGTCCCGGCCCGTCACGAGGACCTTCGCGCCGTCGGCGGCCAGTTCCCGGGCGGAGGCGAAGCCGAGGCCGCGCGTGGCTCCGGTGACGATGTAGACACGGTCTTTCAGTCCAAGATCCATGCCGACACGCTACGCCGTCGCGGGCTCCTGTTCGATGGCTTCGGCCTTGGCGGCCGCTTCCTCGCGGTCGCGCTTCTCCCGCCGTACGAGGACCACCCAGCCCACCGGCACCGCGGCCGTGAACAGCCACCACTGGACGGCGTACGCCATGTGGGGGCCGATCGAGTCGTGGTCGGGATCGGCGACGGTCTCGGGGCCGGCCTCGGGGGAGGGCGCGGTCAGCTCCAGGTACCCGCCGAGCACCGGCCGGCCCAGGTACTCCGCCTGCTGCCCGCTGTTGATCAGCATGACCTGGCGGTCCGGCAGGCCCTTGCGGTCCTTGATGCCGCTGCCGCCGCTCGTCTCGTCGGCCTTCAGCCGGCCGGTGACGGTGACCTCGCCCGCGGGCGCGGCCGGCACCGGCGGGTAGGCGCGGGGGTCGTCGCCGCCCGGCACCCAGCCCCGGTTGACCAGGACCACCCGGCCGTCGGAGAGGACCAGCGGGGTCAGGACGTGGAAGCCGACCTTGTCGTCGTTGTCGGTGCGCATCCGTACGACGACCTCGTGCCCGGTGTCGTACGTGCCGGTCGCGGTGACCGCACGCCAGAAGTCCGCGCGGGGGACCCGGTGGCCGGGGGAGGTGACCTCGGTCACGGGGACCGGCTTCGCCCGCAGGTTCGCCTCGATCAGCTGGTTCTGTGCGACCCGGTGCTCATGGCGGTGGTACTGCCAGAACCCCAGCTTGATCATCACGGGGATGAGGGCGAGGGCGATCAGGGTGAGGCACACCCACTGCCGGGTCAGCACAAAGCGGTACACGCCCACGACGGTACCCCCAGCGCGGAAGACCCCGGCGGCCGGGTGGCCGTCCGGGGTCACGGGTACGTGATCGGGGGAAGGGACGAGGGG
>NZ_JARAYQ010000275.1:0-10423 GCF_033794505.1 Streptomyces sp. MB09-01
GCTCTACCGGCGGGCAGGCGCCTGGAAGTTCCGGGCCGCGGCTCGTCGTCCACGGTGATGCCGAAGTCCCGCGCCAGCCCGGCCAGGCCGCTCGCGTACCCCTGGCCCACGGCCCGGAACTTCCAGGCGCCTGCCCGCCGGTAGAGCTCGCCGCTCAGGAAGGCCGTCTCGGGGCCGGCCTCCATGTCGAAGCGGGCCAGCTCGGCCGCGGACACCGCGTCCAGCAGCCGCAGGTGCAGCCCGGGGACCTGGCCGAAGGTGCCGCCGTCGGCGGACGCGCACAGCACGACGCGCTCGATGCCGGGCTCCAGCGTTCCCAGGTCGACCCCGATGGTGTCGGTGCCGGCCTGCTTGCCGAGGTGCCGTACGGCTCCGGACGCGTGGCGCGGCTGGTTGTAGAAGACGAAGTCGTCGTCGGAGCGGACCCGTCCGGCCGCCGTCAGCAGCAGTGCGGACGCGTCCACGTCCGGCACGCCGGGCCCGGCCGACCAGCCGAGCACGGCCTGCACGGAGGTGGCTCCGACGGGCAGGTTGGCGCCTTTGTGCAATGTCGTCACGGCACCCAGTCTGCCTGCCGGAGCCCGCTTCTACGGCCGGTATCCGATGTTGAGTTCCGCGATCGAGGTCCGCGGATTGCCGGCCACGTCGCCGGTGGTCCTGAGCCTGACGTAGCGGGCGGTGCGCGCCGCGAAGGAGACCGTCCTGCTGAGCCGTCGTGTTCGGGAAGGTCCCGGTGGCCGCGGCGGTCCCCCAGGTGATCCCTTCGGTGGAGGTGAACACCTGGCGGCCGGCGACGCGTCCGTTGCTCTGCGCCTGCCGGGGCAGGTAGTGCAGGGCGGAAACGTCGTGGCGGACCGAGTCGAGGGTGATCTCGTGCGGCACGGGTGCGGTGGCGGCGTACCACTGGGTGTGCCAGATCGCGGCGGCGTCGCCGTCGAGGACGTGGGCGGCGGCGCCGTTCTCCCCGGCGGCCTCCTGGCTGTCGACCGAGGGCGGTGGCGGTCTCGGTGGTCCCCGGATCCCGTGACGAACCGGTGGTCGCCGCTGAAGCCGCTCTCGTAGGAGAGGACAGGGAGTGTCCGGAGGAGGTCAGGTGGACGCGGGGACCAGGACCACGGCCGTCCCGTACGCGCACACCTCGGTCCCGACGTCGGCGGCGTCGGTGACGTCGAAGCGCATCATCAGCACGGCGTTCGCGCCGCGCGCCTTCGCCTGCTCGATGAGCCGCTCCATGGCCTGGTTGCGGGTCTGCACCAGGGTCTTGGTGAGGCCCTTCAGCTCGCCGCCGATCATCGACTTCAGGCCCGCTCCGATCTGGCTGCCCAAGTGGCGGGAGCGGACGGTGAGGCCGAAGACCTCGCCGATGACCCGCTCGACCCGGTAGCCGGGGACGTCGTTCGTCGTGACGACGAGTACGCCGGTCTCTTGTGCACCGACCCCGCCGCCGTAGTCTTCGATACCCATGGCACCCACTCTCGCCCGGGCCGCCGCCGACCGCATCCGGGGAGCCGCGCGGTCAGGGCATTCGGGCGGCGAGGCCGAACTCGTGGGCCACGACGACGGCCTGGGCGCGGCTGGACAGCGTCAGCTTGCTCATGCAGCGGTGCACGTGCGTCTTGACGGTGGCCGGGCTGAGGACGAGCCGTACGGCGATCTGGGCGTTGGACAGTCCGGCGCCGACCAGGGCGAGCACCTCGAGCTCGCGCGGGGTCAGGGTGGCCAGGCCCGGGTGCGGGGCGCGGGCGGCCGGGGCGGCGTAGGCGTCGATCAGTCCGCGCAGGGCCCGGGGGCTGAACAGCATCTCGCCGGCGTGCACGGTGGAGATGGCGGCGAGCAGCCGCTCGGGCGGGGTGTCCTTGACGAGGAAGCCGCTGGCGCCGACCCGCAGCGCGCGGAAGACGTGCTCGTCGGAGTCGAAGGTGGTGAGGACGAGCACCTTGGGCCCGCCGTCCGCGGGGTCCTCCCGGCCGGCCACGATCCGTTCGGTGGCGGCGATCCCGTCGGTGCCGGGCATCCGGATGTCCATGAGGACGACGTCGGGCCGGGTCTCGGCGGCGAGCCTGACCGCCTCCTCGCCGTCGCAGGCCTCGCCGACGACCTCGTAGCCCGGTGCGGCGGTCAGCAGCGCGGTCAGTCCGGACCGGATCAGGAACTGGTCATCGACGACGAGTACGGACGGCATCCGCGTCACCCCCTCCCGGTCGCGGCACGGGGACCCGCCGGGCTGACCTCGAAGCCGCCCTCGGGGGCGGGCTCGGCGGTCACCGTGCCGTGGTAGATCGTCGCCCGTTCGCGCAGGTCGATCAACCCCTGACCGGCGGTTCTCCGAGTGGCGGTGCCGGAGTGTGCCGCCGTGCGCGCCGGTGCCCCGCAGGAGGACGGCCGGCGTCGCAACCGCGGCCGGGCCGGAATCCCGCGCGGGCGCGGCGCGCCGCCGGCACACGCGATCCCGCCGGCACACGCGATCCCGCCGGCGGCCGGAAGCCCGGCACGGATCCGGACCACGGCCGGATGTCTGACGAAGTGCACGTCAACCCCCCTTGAGTACCCCCCTGGTTGTATAGCGTCGACACCCACGGGGGTAGGCCGGTCTCAACCCGTGGATGGGCGCGGCCGGGCGCGGTCCGCCCGTAGATTTGCCTCCGCCGGTTCACCGGCCGGCACCGGCCCTGTCCCCCCGGGGCTCCGCTGCGCGGCCGTGCCCGTTCGGGGGCGGGCACGGCCGCCGCGCCGCAACGGAAGGAATTGGTCATATCGGGCTAAAGCCCGGTGAGCCACCGGGGCTACGACCCCCGTCCTCGCCATAGTCGTCCCTGGCAACCGCCTGGTTGCCGCCACCGCGCCGCGCGAAGCGGCCGGGCAGACGTCTTCGTAGAGGAGCCGGCTCATGCTGAAGCCCACCAGAACCATCCTCGCTCTCGCCACCGGAAGCCTGGTTCTCGGTCTGGCCGGAGCGGGCGCCGCCGTCGCGGACGACGGTGACGACGTGCCGCCGCGTGAGATCGTCGTCGGCGACGGCCGGCCCGGCACCTACCCCGACTACGAGCACGCCATCGGCAAGGTCGTCTCCAAGGGCCCGCTGAAGGTCCGCAGCAAGCCGACCACCCAGTCGCGGTCCCTCGGCCACGTGTACCCGAACAACAAGATCGAGATCGAGTGCAAGAAGTACGGCGAGAAGGTCGACGGGAACCGCATCTGGTACCGGCTGTACGACGACGAGGCCCTGGCGAACGACACCGACAGTGCCGGCCGCGCCGCCTACGACAAGGAGCGCTGGGTCTCCGCGCGCTACGTCAAGAACCTCTCCGAGGTCAAGTACTGCCGCTGACCCCGGGTCAGTCCGCCGGGCGTACGGTACGGGGCCCCACGCACTCCACCCCGTACGCCCGGACCCGTTCGCGCAGTTCCCGGTCCGCCGTGACCACGACGCAGCCGCGGTCCGCATGGGCCGCGGCCAGTTCCACGATCCGGTCGTCGCCGTTCCCGGGGGCCGCGTCCACGCGTACCCCGGGAACGGACGCGACACCCCGGGCGGCGCCTTCGACGACGAGGATGATCTCCTCGTCGCCGCCCCGCCCGGCCAGCCGGTCGCGCAGCCGCTCGGCCGCGCCCCGGCGGTCCCGCCACCAGCCGTCCGGCACCGAGCCGACGACGTTCGCACCGTCCACGATCAGCACGCCCGGCACGACGGCTAGAAGTCCCCGTAGTTGACCTGCCAGGTGGGCAGGCCCATCCGGCGCCAGACCGCGACCACGCGGTCCCGGTCGTCGAGCGACATCCGCACCGCGTAGCGGTGGCGTACGTGCGCGTCGAAGAGCTCCGCCTTCACCACGTCGTCGCGGCGCGTGTCACCGGCCGCGCGCATCCACAGCTCGTCGTACGGCACGTCGTGCCGCCGCAGCCAGGACTCCGTCTGCGGACGGTGTTCCTCGCTGCGCCCCGACAGCAGCACGATGGCGTCGCCGTCGGCCCGCTTGAAGGCGTCCAACGCGTGCCGGACCGACTCGTTGAGCAGGTCGAGCTCGCAGCGCGAGAAGTCGTACGGCCCGCGGTCGCCCGTCAGCGCCAGGGTGCCGTCGATGTCGCACAGCACCGCGGCCGGCAGCGCCGGATCGGGGACGTACGCGGTCACGGGCGGCACGGCCGTCGCGCCGGACGTCCCGTTCAGCCACTCCGCCGTGAGCCGCCAGCCGCCCTTGCGGGCCTTCTCGTGCTTCTCGGCCAGGATCCGGATGATCTCCTCGCCCACCTGCCGTTCGCGGGCCGCGTCGCGGCGCAGGCACTCCTCCAGCGGGACGTCGGTGAAGTCGTGCACGACGAAGGTCGCGAGCCCGCCGACGGCCGCCTTGAGCCGCTTCGGGATGTGCTTCGTCAGGTGCGTGTTGTCGACGACCACGTCGAAGCCGCCGTCGACGGCCGCGCGGACCGCCGCGTCCTGGACCTCCAGCACGGTCTTCTCGTGCGCGAAGGACCGGCTCCGCGTGGGGTCCGGGAGGTCGAGCATGGCCCGGAGGTCGTCGAGGTTGACCCGGCGCATCCGCCCGCCGGACCGTGCCTGGAGGGCGCGGGCCGCGGTCGTCTTGCCGGAGGCCGGCAGCCCCGTCATGACGTGCACGACGGGCAGCGCGGCCTCCTCGGCCCCGCCCCCGGTCCCCTGCGAAACCATCTCCCGCGCGACGTCGTTCCGCGCGACGTCGTTCCGCGCGGCGGGCTGCCGGACGGCGGGGGCGTCCGCCGGACGGACCGCGGCCGGTACGGCGGCGCGCGGCGCGTCCCCGGGCGAGGGACGGCGCGTTCCCTCCGGCTCTTCCCGGCCCTCCTCGTCGGTGGTGTAAGAGTCGGCCACCTCCGGCCGTACGTGGCGCCAGGTGGTCAGCTCGGTCGAGCGGCCGTCGAGCCGCAGGAACATCGCCGGGCGGACCCCCCGGTCCGGCAGTTCCTTGACGGCGCGGGCGAAGGCGCCCCGGTCGGCGGCCAGGTGCACGAGGCCCGCATAGGCCTCGTCGATGGCACGCTCGTGCGCCGCGGCCCGCGCCTCCAGGCGGGCGATCACCTCGCGCACCCAGGCGTCGAACTCGTCGGGCACCTGCTGCAGCAGCGCGTCCAGCGGCTTGCCGCCCGAGGCCTCGACCTCGGCGGCGGTGCAGTTGAGGCCCTGCGCGAGCCGGTTGACGGGCAGGCCGGCGAAGCGCTGGATGCCGTGGCTGCGCCAGATGTCCCGCTCATTGACCCCGGTGAGCACCCCGTGGAGCCGCACGTACTCGGACAGCTTGGCCTTGGCGCGCACACCGGAGGCGAAGCGCAGGACGAAGCCCTCGGCGTCGGTGCCGGTGGCCGCGGCGCCGCCGGGCATGGTGTTGGACTCGGTGAGCGCCATCAGCTCGTCGAGGGGCATGGCGGGCCACACCTTGACGACGGAGCCGATGTCCTCCCAGTGGGGCGCGGCCTCGGCGAGCGGGACCTCGGCGCCGTCCGGGCCGAAGGCCGCGAGGAGGACGAGGTCCCGGCGGTCGCCGTAGTTCACGACGATGCGGTTCTGCGGGTAGAGGATCTCCGCGAGGTACGTGACGCCCGGGCGCAGCGCGGAGGTGTCCTTGCCGTCGAGGCGGCGCTGGGCCCAGGTCGCCTGGGAGCTGGTGAAGGAGCCCTTGGAGGCGACCCGCCAGCGGCCCGCGTAGTGGAAGACCACGGCGAGGCTGCCGTCGACCTTGTCGTACACCTCGAACGGCTCGTCCGGGAGGGCAGGCGCGTACGGCATGCCCGCCTCGTGCTCGCCGACGTTGAAGAACTTCGGCAGCGGCAGGGCGACGATCGCGCCGGTGGTGTCGTCGGCGACGAGTCCGCGGCAGCGCGTGGTGACCTGGTCCCAGACGCGCTCGTACTGTGCCGTCCGCGTGTAGGTGTAGATGGACAGCGGCAGTTCGGGGTGCGACTTGCGGGTCACGTACCCGGCGTCGATCGAGGCCGCCAGCGCCTGGGCGGGCAGCAGGTCGTGCAGAGTCAGGGTCTCCTGGCTCATGGGTTCCTCCCGGATTGAGATGGCCCATTCTCACCCGCGGGAGGGTGTGCCCGGTACTCAGTTTTGCCTGGTCGGGGAAGCGCCCAGGCGGTTGATGTCGGCGGGGCGCAGGATGTGGCCGGGAACCTGGGTGCCGGGCGTGGCGACGGCGATCATGGCACGGCCGAAGGTGTCGGAGGTGATGACGAGGTTCGGCGCGACCCGCCGCAGGAGCGGGACCAGCGGCGCCATGACCGCGTAGAGGACGCGGTAGAGCCGGGTCTTGGAGGGCACGCCGCGCACCGGCTGGACGATGCCGGGGCGGAACATGTAGGCGCGGAAGGGCAGTTCCAGCAGGTCGTTCTCGGTCTTCCCCTTGACCCGCGCCCACATGGAGCGGCCCCGCTCGGTGCTGTCCGTGCCCTCGCCGGACACGTAGACGAAGGTGAGGCCGGGGTTGGCTGCGGCCAGGGGCCGGGCCACGGAGAGCGTCAGGTCGTGGGTGATGCGCCGGTACTCCTCCTCCTTCATGCCGACGGAGGAGACCCCGAGGCAGAAGAAGCAGGCGTCGTACGCGGCCGGGTCGACCCCCGCGGCGGACAGGTCGGACGGGTCCGCCTGGACCCGCTCGCGCAGTTTGGGATGGCTCACGCCGAGCGGGGTGCGTCCGATGGCCAGGACGCTCTCGACGGAGTCGTCGCGCAGGCATGCGCGCAGGACGCCCCGGCCGAGCATGCCGGTCGCGCCGAAGAGGATGACGTTCACGGTCGCAGCCTAGGCCGATCAGTGCGAGACGCAGAGCTCGTTGCCCTCGGGGTCGGCGAGTGTCGTCCAGGTGCTGGGGCCCTGGCTGCCCTCGTGGAGGTGCCGGGCGCCCTTCGCGATGAGGCGTTCGACCACGGCCCGCGGGTCGTCGGCGCCGGTGCGGACGTCGAGGTGGACCCGGTTCTTGACCGTCTTCGGCTCCGGGACGAACTGGAAGAGGATGCGGGGGGCGCGCTGCAGGCCCTCCGGGTGGCGGATGCCCGCGCCCGCCTTCCAGACGAGTGTGCCGTGGTGGGTGGCGGTGTCCGCCTCGGTCGCCTGCCCCGCTTCGACCATGCTGCGGATGAACTTCTCGTCGCTGGGCTCCACTTCCCAGCCGAGGGTGTCGGCCCACCAGTCGGCGAGCGTGTGCGGATCGGCCGAGTCGATGCTCACCTGGAACGTGTATGCCATGCCGGGACCCTACTGAGGGGCTCCCGCGGCCGCCACCGGAACGGGCTCGTAGTGCGAGGCGACGGCGGGCTGCCCGGTGTAGTTGGGCCCGGCGGCCGGGTCGGCGCCGAGGTAGCGGAAGGGCAGCCGCACGGTGCGCGGGCCGTGGAGGGAGAGACGGTGGTGGCGCCCGCTGTAGCGGAACCCGGCCGCGCGAAGCGCCGCCAGTGCGGCCCGCCCCGCCGGGGCCCCGTCGGCCACGCGCAGCGACGCGGGGTCGAGGTGGGCGATCAGCAGGCCGTCGGCGGCGAGCCAGGAGGCGGCCCGGGCGAGGAGCCCGAGCTGGTCGCCGACGTAGTGCAGGCCGTGGACGCAGGTGATCAGATCGTACGTCCGGTACGGGGACCAGTGCGCGACGGAGGCCGTCAGCAGCTCCGGCCCGTCCGGGAGGGAGGCGGGCGCGAGGGGGCCCACGAGGTCGACGCCGGTGAGGACGGCTCCGGCGGGCAGCCGCGACCGGGCCTCGCGCAGGGCGCGGCCCTCGCCGCTGCAGAGGTCGAGCCACGACGGGGTGGCGGAGCGGGAGGTGAGGTGGGCGACGGGGTCGAGGCCGAGTTCGCGGGCATAGCTGTTGACGCCGGCGAGCCCGCGTTCGCGGTTCATCGTGTTGTTCGCGACCACCGAGGTCAGTTCCAGCTCGTGCGCGGGCAGGAGGTGAGGCGTCGTCATCGGGCCATTGTCCCCGGGCCGGGCCGGTGCCGGCGGTTGATGCGGGCCTTGGCGTGGGAGGCGACCAGCGCGGCGAAGGTCAGCAGCCAGGCGCCCACGGCGATCCACAGCAGGACCTCGCCCAGCGGGAGGAGCCAGGCGACGCCGGCCGGGTCGGCCACGGAGAGACAGGCCACGGCGGTCATGCCGAGCGGGAAGACGGTGGCCCAGCGCCGGATGTCGTAGCGCGGCCGCGGGTGGCGGAGTTCGGCCGTGAGGAGGACGACGTACCAGACGAGGGACAGGGCGAGCATCGCCAGTGTGACGTTGCGCAGGACCTCGTGCGCCGTGCCCGTCCATACGGGTGACGCCGTGAGTTTGGATCCGGCCAGGGCGGAGATGGACAGCGCCCCGCCCGCGACCCAGTGGTCGCCCGCGCCGCCCACCACCTCGCGGAGGTCGAAGCGCAGGAAGGCCGCCACGTAGAGCACCAGTCCGAGGCAGAAGGCGGCCAGCGCCGCCCGGGCCGGCCAGTCGTGGCCGCCGGAGGCGGCGACGGCCGTCGCGAGGACGGCCAGGCCCTGGGTGGCCACGCAGCCGAGGAACGCCGCCCCCGGCATCCGCCGCCCCCAGTGCCCCAGGACGTTCAGCAGCAGCCCGGGCCAGAGCACGGCGGAGAGCGCGAGCAGGGCGGCCGCCACGGTCTGCCATCCGAGCATGGAGAGCCGGGTGCCGATGACCGTGGTGGCGGCGACGGCCGTCAGTGCGGCCGGGGTGTCGGCCTCGGCGCGGAACCGGCCGCGGTCGCCCACCAGGCGGGCCGTGAAGTCGGCGGCGAGCACGAGCCACAGGGCGACGGCGAGGACGAGCGCGACCAGCGAGGCCGTCTCGTGCCCGGTCAGGTACAGGCCGACGGAGATGATGCCGGCCGCCATGACGGCGGCTCCCGCCGCGGGCGGGAGTCCGGTCCACCACCCGCGGCCGGGAGGGATGCTCACGCCTCCAGCGGACCGTACCGCTGCGCGCGGCGCCAGCGGGCGGGGCCGACCGGCGGGCCACGCCCCTCCGGGCGGCTCAAACGATCTGCACGGAAGATCAACGGAGCCTGCACACGATGCACATGCTCAGGACGCGCCCGGTCCTAGGCTCGGCGGGGAGACGAGGACCTGCCGGCCCGTCACAGGGGAACGGACCGGCAGGTCCCAATCGCCACCCCCTGCCCGGCCGTGCCCGGGCCCTGCCCTGGCCGTGCCCTGGCCGTGCCCTGGCCGTGCCCTGGCCGTGCCCTGGCCCTGCCCTGCCGTGGCCCGCCTCCCGCCCGGTCGGGCCGCTCCCCATGGTCCGTCGGCTGCCGCCGGGGAGGGGAACTCCGCGCGCGCCGCCGGTGCCGACTTCCGCCCGCGGGGTAGCGTCGGATCCCCTCGGCCGGTGGCCGAAACTCGCGCTTGCCAGGCCAGTTAGGCCTACCTAACCTTTGGCTCGCTCCGCTTGAGCATCTCGGCACGACTTCGGGACCCGTCCCCAACCGAAGGAGCCTCCCCCATGAACACACGCCTCCAGCACGCCCAGCCCTATGCCGTCGGCCTGTTCCGGATCGTCACGGGCCTGCTGTTCGCGTCCCACGGCGCCGCCTCCCTCTTCGGCGTCCTCGGCGGCGCCCACGGCGGCGGCACGGTCGCCGCCGGCGCCTGGCCGGGGTGGTACGCCGCCGCCATCCAGCTGGTCGCCGGCGTCCTGGTCCTGTTGGGCCTCGGCACCCGGTCGGCCGCCTTCGTCGCCTCCGGCTCGATGGCGTACGCCTACTTCACCGTGCACCAGCCCGATGCGCTCTGGCCGCTGCAGAACGGCGGTGAGGCCTCCGCCATGTTCTGCTGGGCCTTCCTCCTGCTGGTCTTCACCGGCCCCGGCGCCCTCGCCGTGGACGGGCTGTTCGCCTCGCGCCCGGCAGCGTCCGCCGGGCGCCGGGACGAATCCCGCACGGACACCGTGACCGCCTGAGGAATCGTTTCTCCGCCACCTGCTCCGACCTGGCTCCCACCCGCTCCGGCGTCCGGGCCCCTCATCGGGGCGGTGCGACCAGTCCCATCTCGTAGGCCGTGATGACGAGTTGGACCCGGTCCCGGGCGCCGAGCTTGGTGAACAGGCGCGATACGTGGGATTTGGCCGTGGCGGCCGAGATGAACAGCTCCTCGGCTATCTCCCCGTTCGAGCGGCCCCGCCCGACCAGGGTGAGGACCTCCCGCTCCCGCTCGGTGATACCCGCGGCGGACCTCAGGGCCGGCTCCGCCGCCGGGAGCCCCGGCCGCCGGACGAAGTCCGCGATCAGCCGGCGCGTCACGCCCGGCGCGATCAGGGCGTCTCCGGCGGCGACGACCCTGATCGCCGCGAGGATCTCCTCCAGGGCCATGTCCTTCACGGCGAACCCGCTCGCGCCGGCGCGCAGCGCCCCGTAGACGTGGTCGTCCTCGTCGAAGGTGGTGAGGACGAGGATCCTGACGTCCTCGGTCGCCCCGGTACCTC
>NZ_JARAYQ010000276.1:0-10343 GCF_033794505.1 Streptomyces sp. MB09-01
CCACATCGCCATGACCGACCTCATGACCCGCCGCCTCACCAGCGAGAACACCATCTCCTGGCGCGACCCGAAGAAGACCACAGAACACCCGATTCTGGGATGAAACATCGGACGAAAACGACCTCTGAGAGACCGGGGCAGAACTGCATACGACGAGAACCGGCAGCAGTCGAGACTCCGAAGGCGTCACGCAGACGGCCCTTCCGAGTCGGCTTCGTATGGTGCCTGGGCATGAAGCTCTTGATGAAGGTGCAAGGGTCGTCAGACCGTTGGGTGGCTGCAACGCCTTGTTGTTTCGGCCCCACTTTTCCCGTCTGAGGTGGCTCCAATGAGCGAGTGCGGGCGCTGTCGGAACGGCTTGCGATGGCTCCGGGGTCCGGTCTGTTCTGGCCCCGCTTGTGAGTTCTATCGGTCGAGGAAGCCTGGGTCGGCCGTCTGGATGTAGTGGCTGAGGAGTTCGCGGTTGTGGAAGGCGGCGTGCAGGAGGACGGCAAGGTCCGTGAGGGCCTTGAGGTCGGGGCTTGTGACTACGAAGGTGCCGGCCTCTGATCCAAAGAATTGAAGATTTCTGCCGCTTTCGGGCATTTGGGAGTAGGTCAGTGACTGGGCCAGGCCTTCCCAGCCGTAACCGTGGCATTCGGCGTTGTGCTCCTCGAAGACGTCGGCGACCTGCTCCATGTCTCCGTCGAACAGGTAGAGGCAGTGGGAGCCGTCGGATTCGCCGCCTTCGTCCAGGTGGAACGGGGCCAGGGCAGATGCGTCGGTCATGCGGTGATGGTAGAGATAGCCGTGTTCCGAGGCTGGTGCGGGTGGCCCTTCAGGCTGAGCGGGTGTGTGCCCTCTCCAGCTTGGCCTTGGTCTGGGCGAGGCGGTGGGACTCGGTGCCGGTCTCAACGATCGCGCCGTTGAAGGTGAGCCGGTCGACGATGGCCGCGCAGAGCCGGGGATCGGTGAACGTCTTCGTCCAGCCTCCAAAGGTTCGTCGGGCGGGCGGCCGTGTCAGCGACCTCATTACGGCGTAATGATCCGAGGGGGAACTGGAAGCTGTCCCGTCTCAAGCGACCTGGCTTCGAGAGGGGACCCTGGCCTGCGGCGACCAGTTCAGCAGAGACGCCGAGATGCCGGGAATCTCGGGTGAGGTGGTCCCGGGTGGGTGAATGCCGGATGTCGTCTCCGTCGATCTGGTCCGGCTCTGCTGTTTCGAGAAGCCGGTGGAGTGCGGTCACGGCTGCGCTGTCAGCCTGCTGGGTGAGAGGTTGGGCCCAGCCCCCGGGTGGGAAATGGCGGACGAGGATGGGCCAGGTCAGGTCGTGTCCTGCGCCGCGGCGGACGACGAGCCATTCCTGCAATGTGCTCGTACCACGTAGCTCCTGGAGCGGGATACGGGCCGGCACTTCCGCCCTGGGCCATGCCCGGCTCATCACCACCGCCGGGCCGGTCCTCGCGTTGTCATCGGCGGAACCGAGGCTCCCTTTCATGAGCCGCACCACTGTGCCCCGCCCGGTCGACGTCACCGCACACTCCCCCGAGCTCACATCGGCGGCTCGCGCGGCTGTACGACTCCCCCGGCGTCGGCGAACCGACTGCGGTGCAGAGTTCCACGGCCCTACGCTCTGGCCCTCCCCTGCCCGCGCGGGCTGCGAGACTAGGGATCATGACTGACCGTCGACCTCTCTTGCTGCCCACCTTCTCCGACCCTGCCGCCGACGCTCCCGTGCCGGCACACTCCGGCGGCCGCTGGCCGCTGCCGGTCGAGCAGGGCGCCGACTTCCGCTCGCCGCCCGGCGAGACCGTAGCCGCACCTGCTCCCGCCCGGCGCCCGCTCACCGCGGGCGTCCTGACGTTTTCTCACCCGGACCGGCAGATCTGACCGACTCCGGCGCCGCACGGCGCAGTTGACTGGGAGGCCCGCATATTCCTGAGTGGTCCCTCAGCAACAGGATTAGCGACGTGATGACCACACCGGCACGGTAGCGGGCGGCCCGCTTGGGTGATCGCCGCTGGTCTCCCCCGGACGAGGGCGCCCTGTACCTGGGCGGCCTGATGCCCGTATCCCGAAGCGCCTCAAGCCCGGCCGTCGATCACGAGCCCGGCCGCTCCGCGTCTATTCCCACCTTGGCGGAGGCAAGCTGATGGACGCCATCCCCCTCGCGATCGACGGCTACCTCGATGCCGTCCCCGTCCCCGGCGACACTGCGGGCACCGCCTGCACCGGCCCGCCGACGACATTGCCGAGGAAGCGATCTGGGTCTGTCACGGGCGACCTCTTTATCGCGCACACCCTTGCCCTCTCGCCTCTTCTGAGAGACCGGGGCAGAACTGCATGGGGACGAGACCCCGGCAGCAGTCGAGACTCTGAAGGCGTCAGGCAGACGGCTCCTCCGAGTCGGCTCCGTATGGTGCGTGGGCATGAAGCTCTTGATCAAGGTGCAAGGGACGTCAGCCCCGTCGGGGCTTGCGTCGATGCGACCCATGCCATTACGCCGTAATGAAGGAGATCGGTCTCCCCTCTGATCCTGAGGGAAGACCGACTCGCCTCACTGAAGCTGCGGGAGCTCCAGCAGGGGCCAGCAACCGCCGTAGTTTGGTCACTTGTGCGGGTGTCTCTACGCTCCGGAGCGGCCCCTGCTCCGCCCGGTCAAAGATCGTCGGGCAGGGCTGCTGTGTCAGCGACGTCATTCATTACGGCGTAATGATCCGCGGGGAAACTGGAAGCGTCTGCCGGAGCTGTCGCAGGTTCCTGTGTATTGGTCACTGCGTGGCCTCTCCCCCGGAGGTCTCGCCGTCCGGCAGCCATCCCACTCAAGGGCCGCCCTTGGCGGCAGGAAGTCAGTGGCCGGGACGACGGCCATTACGCCGTAATGGAGAAGCCCTGTCTTCCTCACATGGTCATGTGGGGAAGACAGGGCTCGATGCGCTGTGGTTTTCGAGGAGTGCGTGCGGCACGCCCGTTCATTACGGCGTAATGAACCCCCGTGCCACGGTGGGGGGTGCCGCCAGGAGGTGCAGGAGCTGGGCCCGGTACTCGGGACTCGTGCTTGCGTGCAGCTCTTGTGCGAACTCTTCGACGTCACCGATGAGCTCGATGTATCGGGCGAGGGCTACTTGACGCTGGCCGTGCTGCGACAGCTTGGCGAACGCGATCTCCATCGCCGCTGCGCCGTCCGCCCACGGCATCTTGACCTGCGGCGGTACGACAGGCATTCCATTCTGGGCCGGCGCCTCGTCGGCTGGAGCCGGCACAGCTGCGATGTCAGCAACGTCCTGTGGTGTCACGATGCGCGTGGAATCCTGGGCCGGCGCCACATCGGCGGGTGCAGGCGGGGCTGCCGTGTCAGCTACGTTCCCCGTCATTACGGCGTAATGATCGGAGGAGGAAGCGGAGGGCTCTTCCACAGGTGCCATGGGTGCCGACGCCTCGGTCACCGCATGATCAGAGCGTGTCGGTGACGGGACCCGCTTCTTTGCCGCCTTCTCTTCCTTCAGCCGCTCCAGATGTGCGGCCTGCTCTTCAGGCGCCTTGTTTCCGACACGGCGCAGCAGCTCGGCGGGCTCCTCCCCCGCCACCAGCTTTGCCTGGAGGTCGGGAGTGAGACCGAGCAGGGCCAGGCGCTGGGAGACCCAGCCCTGCGAGCGGTGCAGCCGGTTGGCGAGCGCGTCCTGCGTGCCTACGACCTGGAGGAGCTGCTGCAGTGCTCGTGCCTCGTCGAGGGGGTCGAGATCCTGTCGGTGAATGTTGGCGACCAGTGCGGATTCCAGGATCTCGACAGCCGTGTCGCCGAGATCCTCATCGATCATCACCTTGATCTCAGTGAGACCAGCCTCGCGAGCTGCGGCCAGACGCGAGTTGCCGTCGATCACGATGTACTTCGTCCCGTCCTCGAGCTTCTCCGCCATGGTGGGGTTGGCTTCGAGGTAGGAGAAGCGGGACATCACGGTGATGGCCTGCTTCTGCTTGTGGTCGCGAAGGCTGGCCGCGAGGTCGCTGAGGTCTCCGAGTGAGCTTCGTGGATTGGCAGGGTTGAGGCTGATCGCGTTCACCGGCAGCTTGACGGGAGGCAGTGCCCCCTCGGTGGGCGCGTTCGTCGCCGCGTTGATGGCCTGGCGGCGGGCGCTGACACTCTGCGTCTGCGTGAACGACGTACCCGTGCCCAGTTTGGACGCCTTGCTGCTCATGCGATCTCCCGTGCGAGCGCTCGCAGGGCTACGGCCTGCGGGCACTGAGGTGCGTAGGCGAGCAGTGCCTGCTTCACCCTTACTGCTTCCTTCTGTTCCTTCAGGTCACTGATGATTCCGACGACGCGGGGGTCTCTTATCGCCATCCAGCTCTCGAGAGACGAGGTGGCGATGTAGCCACGGCGGGCGTCGAAGTGATTGACGACAAGCCCCAGGTAGTCCAGCTCGAGATGCATGTCGGAGCGCAGGTCGTCGATCTGCGCTGTGAGGAGGCCGTAGGCGTCGGCAGAGCTGTCTTCCGCCTGGACGACAACGAGCACGCCGGAGTTTCCGGGCGTTTCGCCGTCGCGTCGCCGACCGTAGTAGGCGGCAGCGTCCATGCTCAGGCCCAGGCTTGGAGGGCAGTCGATGATGATGACGTCGTAGTCGGACTCCACTGGTCCCAGAGCGCGTTCCAGTGCTGCTTCGCGGGCTCGCACGCCGGAGAGTTTCACGTCGAGGAGGAAGGCGTCGGTGCAGGACGGCAGGACATGGAGGCGGTCTCCGAAGCGCTCGTCCTCGACGGGCACGATGAGGTCCGCGAGCTTCCCCGCGGCGTCGCCGGACATGTGCTTGGTGAGGCTGTCGCCGTCCAGCGGCAGGACCTGGAGTCCGAGCTGCTTGGAGAGGTGTCCCTGGGGGTCGAAGTCGACGAGGAGCACGCGCAGTCCGAGACCCGGGAGCTGTTCCAGGGCAGTCGGCGTGCTGTCGGAGTCTGTGTCCGCGAGGGCGTGTGCAAAGTGCTTGGACACGCCTACCGGATAGAGCGTGTCGACGTCCTCCGCCAGGGCCTGTCCGGTGCCGGCTGCGACGGCGGTCTTGCCCACGCCGCCCTTCTGGTTGCAGACGACGATGCGTCGTACGACTGAGGGGCGGACTACGCCCGGTGCCGGGTTGGCCTGCAGCCAGAGTGAGACGGACTGTGCGAGGCCTTGGATGAGTGAAACGCCGCGGCTGCTGCAGTCGGTTCGGAACTCTTCCCACTGCGTTGGGGGCAGCCACGTCGAGAAGGACCTGGCGCCGGTTGTGTCGATGGGGGAGAGGTTGGACCCGAGGCCGCGCCAGGCCTTGATTCCTTCCTCTACCGCGTGCTGGATATCGATGCGCCGTTGAGCGGTGCGCACCTTCAACTGTTGCTGCAGTGACGAGGGCAGTTTGGAGACGATCTTCTCTCGGTCCCCTGAGGATGACGACGACATGGGGACACCTTACTAACAATCAAGATCTATTTCAGCAAGTACACGTTACCTACGCTGTCGAGGGTCTCCATTACGCCGTAATGAAGACCCTCGGAGCCCCCTGACTCGCCATGTCGCGCACCGCCCAAGCACGTGGGCTGTCCGTCCTGAGCGGGACCAGGCCGTCTCAAGCCGCTTACCGTCTGCTCTCCCTGGGCCCGCACACGAGCAGTCTGGGGCTCTTCAGATGGACTGCCTTCTGGAGAGCCCCGCTGGTTCACGACGCTCCTTTGTCCTCCCCTTAGCCCACCTCAGGGTGGTCGCCCAGGGGACGTTGCCGCTCGAGGCTGCTGACGATGCGCCCGGTGGGGAAGGACAATCGGCCTACTGGAACGACCCAAGGGCCCCAGGCGGACAAGGGCTCGGGCAGGTGAAGGCCGTGCTCGGCTGCGGCTTGTTCCGCTGCGTCGAGGCCTTCCACAGGGCTTGCCACTGCTGGGCCTGGACGGGAGTCATATTCGGATCCGCCACACTCCACCAGCGCCCGCTCTCCCTGCGCTGAGGCGTGAGGGAAGCACGGAAGCTTGCCCAGGTGTCGCCAGGCTGCGCGGCAGCCGTGTGGTGGAGATGGAGAAAGAATGCGGGGCCGAGGGAGGGATACGCGACGAGGGTGGCGAGGAGAACCATGGCTGCCCGGTAGGGCCGGTAGTGCACCTCGCGGGACGTGTTGGTGTCTGGGTCCACGAGAGGGGCTCGCTGTTCGTCGAGATCGGCTTCACGGTGGTCTCGACGGATTGCGGTGAGCAGACCGTAGCTGTTCGCCAGCCGTTTGACCGCGCGGGGAGTGGCCACGAGGAGTGGCGGACCGAGCAGGTTCAGCAGGGCGATCTCTTCGGGCTCGAGGGTGAGCGGGTCAACCCGCTCGATCACACGAGCAGCTGGCAGGACAACCCCGTACGTTTCGTCCTCGCCGGCGGAACCCTCGTCACTCGCACGGACCGCAAACGCGGTCTGTGGGGCTTCATCTTCAACTAGAGGAGGCAAGGGGCGTACCGCGGACGGAGTGCCGGAAGCATCGTTAGGGTGCGAGGGCGCGGGGGCCGGCGCGGTCATGTCATCCCGTACGCCGACCAAGGTGTGCAGCATCCGCTGGTAGCCGCCTGTGTCCAGCGGCGGCAGCGTGAGCACCACCTGGAAGATTTTCTCCAGGTACTGCGCGGGAGTGGAGCGCCACAGTTCCTCGTCGTCGGGGTCTACTGAGCCTTCGTCTCCGCCTTCGGTGTCACTGGAATCCTCGCCCTGGTCGAGGAGATCCCGGTAGTGCGCGCTGACAGCACGCAACAGCCAGCGGGGGTCAACAGCAACCACGACGACGAACAAGTCGACGGCGAGCAGCAGATGGACGGCCTCCAGCATCTCCACTACGCGCTGGGGTGGGCATCGGTCCAGGTCGTCGATGTAGAGGATGATCCGGTCGATTCGCGGCAGTTCGTCACCGGCCTCGTCGGTATCTGCCCCAGGCGTGTCGGGGGAGTCGTCCGCAGCGTGGGCTAGCAGCTCCGCCATGTGCTGGAAGTCCTCTCGGATCTGAGTCATCACCCCCAGCTGGCTGCGGTAGTCGCCAGTAACCGCCCGGTCGGCAACCAGCCCGGCCAACAGCCCGGCTGCGGTGACGTTCTGCACCTGCCTTGTGAGCTCGGTGACCTCGGCGTCGGCGACGTCGGCAGCGGTCTGCAACCGGCGACGCTGCTGCTCACCGAACTGCACCGCTTTCTGCCATGCAGCGTTCGCACGGGCCTTGGAGGCCTGAACGAAGCGGAACATCGTGCGCACGACCAGTGCCGCACAGGCGATGCCCGGAAGGGTCGCTGCCCAACCCCACAGCGCTGGAAGACCCCAGGCCATCACGATCGTGGCGCCGGCCAATACAACGAGGACAGCGATGACTGCGGCGGCAACTTGCGGAGCGCTTCGGACAAGACGCCAGGAGGCCTGGCCAGTTCCCCGCAGTGCGGCCACGGTGCGTGCTGCCTCCGCATAGACCTTCTCCGGACCTTCGCCTGCGAGCAGCCGTACTTCTGCTCGCTGTTCCTCAGGAAGGCGGTCCCACAGACTCTCGGGTTCCTCGAGCACCTTGTGCAGCTCGTCGCGACGCGCCATCGCCGCGTACAGCCTCTCTCGCAGGCGGCGCTCACTGACCAGCTCGGCTGTGAGGCGGGACTGCCTGCGCTGTTCCTCGTCGACGTCGCCGTCCATCGGTGCGGCCAGCTGGGCGAACAACTCGGACACCAGGCTGGCCCACAGGCCGGTTTCCGCGTAGTGCCAGGCGTTGAACCTGACTTGTCGCACTGCGCTGTGCGCGAGCGGATTGTCCGGCTGGGCCGTTGCCTCCACCTGCTTCTGCAGCAGTTCCAGAAAGTGACTCTTGCCCTGCCCCCAGTCCCCGAACAGTCCCACCGCCAGTGGTGGCCTCGCTGTACGCGCGGTGATCAGCTCGGCGACCGCCGCTGCCTCCCCGGCCCTGGCAAGCTCGTCGGTGGAAGCGGTAACGTCCGAACGGTAGGCGGGCAGCCGTGGGATGGGCCGACGCTCAACCACCTCCCACAGCAGAACGCCGCCGTCGTCATCGCCGGTGGCCAGTGTCGGCCGACCCCCAGGGTTCCCCCAGGCCCCCCACACCAGACTCCCGGAATGACCGCGCAAGTGCTCTCCCAAACCAGTGCCCTCTACGGGGTCCCACAGCCGTACCTCACCCTCTCGGTCTCCTGTCGCCAGTACCGGCCAGCCTCCGATGCTGCTCCATGCACCCCACACCAAGCCACCGCGATGGCCGGTCAAGGGCTGCCCTCGTAGGCTGCCGGTCGCCGGATCCCACAACCGAACGGTCCCGTCAAAGCCACCGGTAGCCAACACCGGCTGCCCAGCTACCTCGCCCCAGACGCCCCACTCCACGCTGTGCTCATGACCGTGCAAGATTTCGCCCAGCGCAGTGCCCTCCGAGGGGTCCCACAGTCGGACCTCACCCTTGCGGTCGCCCGTGGCAAGTACGGCCCGGCCGTCGACACGGCCCCATGCACCCCACTTCACAGGCTGGGAGTGGCCCGTCAGCAGCAGTGCTGGCGTGGGTGCCCGCGCGAGGTCCCATACGCGTACCTCTCCGTAGGGGTCGCCGTGGCAAGCACCGGTCGGCCGTCAACACGGCCCCACGCACCCCATTCCACGATGTCGCTGTGGCCGGTCAGCTGCATGGCCTCGACGCGATGCACCGGATCCCACAGGTGAACCTGGCCTGTATAGCTGCCAGTGGCCAAAACGGTTGCGGGCCCGATCGTGCCCCATGCCCCCCAATTCCCAGTCGCTTCGACCGGACCGTCCATGGGTTCACCGAAATCGGTTGCCGCTGGTTCCGCTGTGCGGGCTTTCCTCGTGCCGTCTGCGGAGAGAGGGTCCCACAGACGCACCGTGCCGTCTCCGCCACCCGTGGCCAACAATGGCTGACCTGCCAGGTCTCGCCACGCCCCCCACAGCACCGCGCCGTCATGACCACGGCCAGGGATTTGGGACACAGTTCCGTCGAGCGGGTCGCACAGTCGCACTCTGCCGCGCGCGTCGCCAGTGACCAGTACCGGCCGACTGCGCAGTGTGCCCCACAGTCCCCACAGCCCCCCACCGCCTTCATGTCTCGGCAAGGGTTTCCCGACCGGCATGCCACGCAGAACAGGTGCCCCGATGCTGGCGCTCATGGCAGGAATGTAGGAGTTGGGGGCATGTCCGCCCGGGTAGGCGCTGCGGCAGGTTGTCGACGAATCGTCTGGACACCCATGGCGTTCCTGTCTGTACGAGGCGCTGCCTGGCCGGTTGGTGTGTCCTGTCGTCTCAATTGAGCCATTTGGGTGCTGTAGGGGAAGGCTTTCGGAGACCTGAAAGCCCTGTGAGCCCCGCTGGGGCTCTACGGAGTGAGAGAAGGGTCGTTCATACCGGGCCTGTTGAGATGGGCCCCCCAAGGCCCCATAGAAGGCGTCGCTTTTTAGATATTTGGTCTTAAATCTCCGGTATAGCCTCTGGTCGCGCCTTGTCGGGGGGTGGAGCAGCCTGCGCCTGTCACGCCGGGAAGAGCAGTCACCCGACGCAGCCGTTTGGTGAATTGCTTCACCCCGGGAACGGCGAAGGTGCCCTTGGTACCCGGTGCGGCCAGCGGCGGCGGGAGCGTAGAGCCAACCAGTAGCGTCTGCGGTGTTCTCGGCGAGCTCGAGTTCGGCTGCCCGACAGGGTGTGAACTGGAGGGTGTGAAGGCCGGCTGTCTGACTGGCCGCCAACCAGAGGAAGCGTGTCCGGGAAGGTCTGAGATCAAGGCCCCGGCCGCACCGGCATCGTCCAGCTCGTCGCGAACCGGGCGACGCCGAATACGAGTTGTCTTCTGCACCCGGTCAGTGCCACGAGCCACGGCATTGCGGTGAAGTTCCGGTCATGAGGTTCTGTTCCCTTCAACGGAGGGCGTGACGAAAGGCCGCTGCTGAGCTGCAGCCCACGCCCGGGACAAGGGGCGGCATGCGCCGACCACGATGAGGGCGCTGCCGACAAGAACCGCTCGACCAGGGGGTCACCGACGCTGAGAGCAACGGCGATCCCAAGCGGGGGCAGGAAAGTGACTGCGCTCGCGCCACTCAGTACGGCCTGGTATCGGCCGGTGGCATGGCGCGGTCGACGGTCGCGCCGGGTCAGCCGATGTCGGGCGGGTCGATGCGCACCCGCACCGCGTCGGCCGCCGCCACTCCCCGCGCCGTCCGGGCCGCCTGCGCCGTTTTGAGGGCGGCTGCGAGGGCCGCGCCGCTGCCCGGCGGGACGCGGATTAGCGCCCGGTCCCCCGGGGACCGCTCCCCGCGCCGCCCGGGTATCGGGACCGGGCCCAGGATCTCCGCGTCCGGGGGCAGCCCGGCGCCGGCCAGGAAG